>JAFSBP010000323.1 GCA_017437205.1 Lachnospiraceae bacterium | reverse complement strand
TCCTGCAGCCGGATGATCCGGATGAAGCAACAGCAGAAATTCTTTACCAGTTCTTTAACCGGCGTTCCTGTGTAGATGAGCCGTTTTCAAGCAGGGTGAACCGGGTGGTGGTTGATCGGATGGCGGCAAAGAACCTGGTTATTGGGGTGGATGCGGTTCCGCATATACGCCCTGCGCATTTTGTTGCGCCGCGAGGGATCGACCTAAAGCATCATCGTTATGTGATCATGGATGGTCTGTATTATACGTTTCTTTACATCAAAGGCGATGGGTATCCGAGCCACGTCCGAGCCGGATGGATGTCTTCGCTGATCAATGCCGGAGAAGGGATTGATATTGATGTGTATCTGAAACGGGAGAATCGGAGTAAGACCGTTGATAAGGTTGCCCAGCGTATCCGGCTGAACCGCACCAAAATCAAAGGGATACAGGATACGTCAACTGATTTTGAAGAACTTTCAAACTCGATTCAGGCTGGATACTACATTAAGCAGGGAATTGCAAACTACAATGAGGATCTGTTTTATATGTCCGTGTTTATCACGATATCTGCCGCGACATATGATGAGCTAGTCTGGCGTAAACAGCAGATGACCGACATGCTGAAGTCAATGGATATGTATGTCAGCGATTGCCGATTTGAACAGGAGGATGCACTTAAGACGGTCATGCCGTTTTTGCACATTGCACCTGCGCTTTTTGAAAAAGCGAAGCGAAACGTATTAACCAGCGGTGCGGCATCGACCTATATGTTCACGAGTTACGAATTATCGGATGATACCGGTGTCTTACTCGGAATCAACCGCCACAATAATTCACTCTGCATTGTGGATTTGTTTAACACGGAAAAGAACAAGAATGCCAACTTAAATCTCATTGGCACCAGTGGTGCAGGAAAGACATTTACCCTGCAGCTATTGGCGCTCAGGATGAGAATGCGCGGCATCCAGTGTTTTATTCTGGCACCGATCAAGGGGCATGAGTTTCGTAGGGCATGCCAAGCTGTCGGCGGTCAGTTTATCCGGATTGCGCCGGGTTCACCGCACTGCATTAACATCATGGAGATCCGACACACGATTGCTCCGGAAATGGAACTGATTGATGCGATGGATTACGTGGAGTTAGGGTCGATGCTGGCAAATAAGATCCAGCAGTTGATGATTTTCTTTTCATTGCTGATTCCGGACATGACCAATGAGGAGGAGCAGCTTTTAGATGAGGCACTGATCAAGACCTATGCTGATTTCGGTATCACGCACGATAACGAGTCTGTCTATGAGGATGCATCTGTCAACCCGCCGAAGATGAAGCAGATGCCGATCCTCGGAGATCTGCATAAGCACCTTCTTGAAAACAAGATGACCGAGCGGATCGCAGTGATTGTGAGCAGGTTTGTTACCGGTTCGGCGCAGTCCTTTAACCGACAGACGAATGTTGATCTGTCAAACAAATATATCGTGTTCGATTTGTCTGAGCTGAAAGGAAAACTTCTCCCGGTCGGTATGATGATTGCCCTCGATTATGTGTGGGACTCAGTGAAGCAGGATCTGACCAAAAAGAAAGCAGTGATGATTGACGAGATATGGAAACTGGTTGGAACATCGTCAAACCGACAAGCAGCAGAGTTTTGCTTAAATATCTTTAAGACGATCAGAGGCTATGGCGGCGCTGCTGTGTCTGCAACACAGGATTTATCTGACTTCTTCGGTTTGGATGATGGTAAATATGGTCGGGCGATTATCAATAATTCCAAGAATAAGATCATTCTGAATCTGGAACCGGAGGAAGCGAAGTACGTACAGGAGGTATTGAAGCTGACCAAAACGGAGGTTCAGTCCATCACCCGCTTCGAGCGCGGTGAAGCACTGATTTATTCCAACAACAATAAAGTTCCTGTTCTGGTCAAGGCTTCCCGGGCGGAGCATGAGATGATTACAACAGATCGTGCTGAGTTGGAAGCAATGTTAAGAAAGAGACAGAAAGAAAAAACGTATTCTGCGTAAAATACGCATTTTCAAGTAAATACGCATAAGGAGGTGACAATATGTTACTGAAAGAAGAACAATATGTGATTAACTGGTTGTCGCAGTATGGAGCATTACCGAAAACCCAAATCATACGGATGCTTCAAAAACCGGCATCCACTGCTGACAAAATTGTACGCAATCTAAGAAGACAGATGAGGGTTTCCGATGTATCTGGTGGGTATTATTTGGGACTTGATCCAATGTGCCAGCCGGATCAACGGCTGATACTGGCGGTGTGGGTATTGCTGAAGTTCATTGATCAGGTGGAGCCGATGGCTCATTATCCGGCGGTATATCCGTCACAGCTTTTCTTTCTGAAGGAAAACATGGGATACGAAATCGTGGTGCTCTATGAGGGTGAGCAGAACCTGCTCAGGCTCCTTCAGCCACAGGAGGATCTGAAGTACATTATCGTACTGCCACACATTTCCATGGCAAGCAGTATTCGTCTTCCCAATGCGCCCTGTCTGCTTGCCACAGTAGACTTTCAAGGGAGAGACGAGCCGGAAGTGATCTTTTATACAGAGGAGGATTCTGAGGATGGAACAGAAAACATCGTTTCTTCAGGTGCTGGATAAGATCAATCGTGGAATCAGCCAGATGAAGGAAGCATTGGATGCAGTTCATCTGTTTTATCGTAACGGGGATATAGGTATGGCTTACGAACGTGCGCTAAAACTGGAAGAGCGGGCAGAAAAAACCACACTTTTTACCAGAGCACTCCCGGCATATACCGGAAATCCCTGTGCAGCGGAGGCGGTAGATCGGGTGATAAAAGAAAGCATACCGGTACAGATAGGGTTTACGTCAGAAGGATGGTTTACGGTACAGTTTCCTGCGTTACTCCCAAAGAAAAACGCTGGATCGGCAGATTATATCCGTCAATTTTTGTACCCTGCTATGAACAGATTTTTTCAGGGAAAGCCACCGGTCAGATACAAAGATTGTGTCCTGGTGATCCGGCATGTCTATGACCGGAGGCGGCCGGAGAGGGCAATGCGGGATCACGATAATATTGAAATCAACATGGTGACGGATATCGTGGCGATGTATGTCCTTCCGGATGATCACCCTGCAGTGTGTTCTCACTATTACTGTAGTACTGCCGGAAGCGAGGACCGCACAGAGGTATATGTGGTTCCCAAACACGATTTTCCACTGTGGCTGATCGATGAAAAAACGATACCGGATAAGGGGGTCAGGCTTTATGAAAACATCACTTTGTAATGCGAAAAACAGATGTAAAAATGGTCGGAAAACGTGTGGTAAAATCGGCACCCGTAAAAAGAGTCAAAAACCCGCTATTTTACTGTGCATTTTGGCAGGTTGGGAAGGAGGATTTGCGCCAAAGAGAGCAGTCATGTTGGCGCAATTTCTTCCAACACTAAGGTGCTGACGCGATGATCAGTTTTCGTCCCGGCAGTCAGGTCTGGCAGCTCATCACGATGTTGTCAAGCGTCGGTGAGTTTCCCATGCGTTCGCTTCATCTGCTCGGAAATGAACGGGTTTTAAAGGCGCTCATCCGTAGACTGACTGTTCAGGAAACCATTCACAATGCGATGACCGGTGCCAACATGACTTGCCGGCTCTTCAGTGTATCCGGCAAGGGCACAAATAAAACTATCCGTCTTTACAAGGGAGCACTCCCCATACTGGAATGGATTCACCCGGATGCACACCGGTATTATCTGGAGGCATTCCGGAACCACCGTTTTTCGGGGGATGCATCACACTGGGAACGAAACCACCGTGTTGCAGAAGCGGCGGCATTATGTCTTCGTGCCGGGATAGAAGCCAGACCGTATTATCTGCCGCATCTTCAAAACAAAGAGCTGCTCTCTGTCATACCGGAACACGCGGTGATGTATCTGGCGAAGGAGATAAAGAAGGTGAGCGCTGATGAACTGAACAAAACGATGTTCACCCGGATGGTCGGTGCTGTGTTTGTTGGAAAGTGTTGTTACGCCGTTTATAACACCCGTGATGCGGTCATGAAGTGGTCAGGTATGGGAGAATTTAAGACATTGTACAGCTTGATTGATCTAGCACGCATGAATGCCGGCGAATCGTCGGTCGATACAGCTCTTTTACTGGGTCAGTCTGAGGAAATCGCCCTGAGGACGCTGTTCGAATCAGACAAGAGTGCGAGGAGAGAGTTCCGTTTTGACTCGATCTACCGTCATATTCATTATATTCCCATGAACGAATCCGGTATCCGACAGATGAGACTCATCACCGTCCCAGACTGGAAAGAAAAATTCCTTGAGCTTCTCTTTGAACCGGAGGCCCGGGCTTATCATCAGGGAATGTTTGAATACGATGCCTATCTTAATGGTGTTTATGTGTTTTCGCATCTGGATGGCGACCTTGCAAGACTGGTTCGGTTCAAGGAAGCCATAATAGCTCAGACCGGCAGGTTTGAGGTGCTGTGTTTCCCCTACCAGGTGTCACTGATAAACGAGTACATGGGCGGGTTAGTGACCATCAAGATTATCGACATGGACTTAATTGAGCAAGAACTTTGCCCAGAACGGAGGGATCTGCTTGAACGATAAACGACGATCTGCAGCGATTGCGGCTGCTGTCATACTGGGATGCGCCGGGCTTTTTTATCTGGGCGGAATGATGTCCCAGTTACTTACCAACTATATGGCATGGATGAACTCAGATGGTTTTTCCGGTCAGGCATCCATGCAGCCGGTCAGTTGGAATCCATGGGTATGTTTCCCGCGTGCTTTTACCGCAAACGGAATCAAAGGAATGCTGATCATTCTGGTTGTAATTGCTGGTATTTTTGCATATGTGAAGCTTCACGATAAGTTTGACAGCAAAGAGTATGACCCAAGAGGATTTGCCAGAAGTAAATCGGGGATTTACGGTACCGCATCATGGATGGATGAAAAAGAGATGAGAGAAGTGCTGGAGATCTCACCGGTTTCAAGTGCTAAGGGCACGATCATCGGTGAGTACAAAGGAAAAGCGGTCTGTATGCCGGAGGATACCAGACTGAACCGCCACATTGCCGTCTTTGGCGCATCCGGTACGATGAAGTCCAGAGCCATCATACGCAACGCTCTGTTTCAGGCACTCAAGCGCGGCGAGTCAGTCATTGTAACTGATAGTAAGGGTGAAATGTATGCTGATACTTCAGAGCTGTATCGAAAAGCCGGCTATGAGGTGAAGATCTATAATCTCGTTACCCCGGAACACGGTGACTCATGGAACTGTATGTCAGACCTAAACGGCGATACCCTGATGGCACAGGTACTGACCAACGTCATCATCGGTAACACCAGTTCCGGTAAGGGAGATCACTTCTGGGACAATGGTGAAGGGAATCTACTGAAGGCGCTCATTTTACTGGTAGACCAGGACAGAGCCAGAAGCCCGGAGATGAAGCATTTATCTGCGGTATATCAGCTGCTTACGCAGAACACAGAGCGTCAGCTTACGGCGATCTTTGATAAGCTTCCGAGGGACCATCCGGCACGTGCACCCTTTAATCTGTTTTCCCAGTCTAGTGATACGGTGAAATCCGGGATCATACTGGGTTTGGGAACCCGCCTCCAGGTGCTGCAAAACCACGCGGTCCAGAGAATCACCAGCAGATCGGACATTGATCTGACAGCACCCGCCAGACAGAAGAGCATTTATTATATCATACTGAGCGATCAGGATGCGACGATGGCCTTCTTATCATCGCTCTTTTTTTCTTTCCTGTTCATCAGACTGACCCGGTATGCGGACACCAGACCGGACGGCCGCTGCGATGTGCCCGTTAACCTGATCCTGGATGAATTTAATAATGTTGGACGTATCGGCGGTGCTGAGGACGGCTCCGATTTTGCCCGGTCGCTCTCTGTCGTCAGATCGAGAGATATCCGCGTAATGCTGGCGGTACAGAGCCTTGGCCAGCTTCAGAACCGGTACCCGAAGAACCTGTGGTCCGAAATCATCGGCAACTGTGACATCCAGCTGATGCTCGGCTGTACCGATGATGTCACAGCGGAGTATATCTCTGCCAGATCCGGAGATATGTCAGTACAGGTAAACTCAACCATGACGGTCCGTCAGACGATTGCCATGGCTCAGGTGATCCCCCAGTACCGTCATACTGAGGCGCAGGGACGCAGGAGGGTACTGACCCCGGATGAGGTTTTAAGGCTTCCCAATGATGAGATGCTCTGTATCGTCCGCGGTCATAACATTCTTAAGCTAAACAAACTGGATTACACAAGACATCCCATGGCAAGACGGATCAAAAAGACGTCGGTTTATGCGTATTGGCCTGATCAGGACCTGACCGTTTTGACACAAACTGAGTCTGATACGGAAGATAAGTCGGAGCAAAAAACAATCCGAAGGAAAAGCTTATACAGTTCGGCAAAACCGCCGACTGAATTTTAATCAAAAAGGAGGCATTACACATGTCAACAAATCAAGAGAATCTACTCAAAGACGAAAGCTTAGAAGCTCGTGAGTCTCAGACTGAGATGAGCCCTGACCTGGGCCAAGCCCTCAGGGAGGAAGATCCTGCAGTAATCAAAGAAAATCCTTCAGTACACCAGACTGAAACGGACGCAGAAGAATGCGGCACCGCTTCAGTGCCCGGATCAATGGGTCCGCCCCGGGATTCTGATTTACCCCAGACTGATCCGGAATCAGCAAAAAAGCGCCGCGGCCGGAAGAAGAGCACTGCAACAGATGGTGAAGATAATAATCATTCATCTCAGTCTGATACAGAGACTGTTCCAGGTGAGAATTCAAAAGAAGGCGGCGCCGTGGATCGGCCCAAACAATCAAAAAAGCGTGCTTACACCAGACCGACAATTTCTGTTCTGTCCATTGACGACCGGCCGACCGTCGAAACCGAAGCAGATAAAGCGCAGAACGATCTTTTGGACTTAATTGAGTCGCAAAAGACCGGGCGTATCCTTACCGGAACCATCCAAGGCGTAGAACGGTCGTCAGATAACCCGAACCGTTCCTTCGCAGTCCTATATCATGGTGAGTTCAAAGTCATCATTCCTTCGGAGGAAGCGGTTGAGCCTCCTGCCGACCTGAGAGGGCGAAGCCTTGGCGACGTGCTTCACTATATGCTAACCAAGCGGCTGGGGGCAGAAGTGGATTACATCATCAAAGGAATTGATCCTCAGACCGGGTTAGCTGTGGGAAGCCGTCTGGAAGCGATGCGAGCCAGACGAAAGGAGTTTTATCAGGGCACTGACCGGTCAGGGAACTACTTGATCTACGCGGGAGTCTGTGCTGAAGCAAGGATCGTATCCGTCATCCGTGCCGGCATTTTTATTGATCTGTTCGGTCTGGAGATCTATATTCCGTTAAGAGAACTGAGCTACCAGAGGTGGATGGACGCAGCAGCTTACTTCCAACCCGGTCAACGGATACTGGTAAAGGTGTTGGAGGTGGATCGCAGTGACAGAAATAACCTGAAAGTCTCTGCATCGGTTAAGCAGGCGGCAGAAAATCCGTATGAGAAGGCACTGCGGAAATATTCGATCGGAAACCGCTATGTCGGTACAGTCAGTATGGTGGATGAAAATGGTGTCTTTGTTGCTCTCGATGGCGGGATCGATTGCCTCTGCAGTTATCCAAAGCGGGGACGACCTCCCAGAGGAGCAAGGGCCACTGTCCGAATCCTGGGAATCAACCATGAAACCAACCGGATATGGGGTGCAATTACGCACATCGCAATGCCGCGGTAAAGAAGGAGAAGCGATATGCAGGAAAATAGTCTACCTCAGACCGAGTTGAAGCGAAGAAAATACCTGGCTACTCGGGCATGGGAGATGATTCACCAGAATCTTCAGATAGAGGCACGGAATGAGAATACTGTAATGAGTACGTATCAGGAATACTATCTGCACATCTCATTCAGTGAGGTGCATCCACTGATGGTCATCTGCCTTGCAAAAGCTTTAGCGAAACGAAGCAGCTCCCGGCAACGTCAGATCATCAACGAACTGAATTTAAGAAGCATTCTGGGCAGCCATGCCATCAATGATGAGATGGGATGCTATTTCTACCGCGCAGCAAATTGGCTGGATACTGAGCTTACGGCAGAGCGGTTTTTTGAGATACTGAACCGCTGCGTGGATGAGGCGAACCAAGGTATCATTCGGCTTACAGGGTAAATCGTGGTATCATTCATTTACGGAGACATGAGATAGGAGGAATTCGATGAAGGCAAGACAAGTGAAAGCGATAGCACTGTTGATTTCTCTTCTGTGTATCCTTTGCTTTCCGGTACAAGTGTCAGCACAGGGGAAGCAGGGAACCGATGGAGATGAACTGAAACTCATAGAGCCGGAGCAGTTAGAGATCCAATTGGGAACAGACTGGGCGGGGGTTGAGTTTCAGTTAAAGACAGATGCAGGACTGTATCCCGGTACGGTGGTTGTTGGAAAAGACGGGGTGCTGCGCTTAGAGATCGGCGGAAGCACACAGTATCAGTTGACGTGCTTAAAGTCCACGGTTCCGGTTCCCAAACCGGAAGACACATAAAGTATAAGTGAAACGACGCAAGTTCCTGCCACGGAGGAGGATGAGAAGAGTGAGACAGCAGAAGATACTACGCATAATGAAGCGGATGAGCAGGCGGATACCGCTTTAGGCATTCCGATCAAGCATCTATTCATGTTTGGCGGTGGGATGCTGATTTCGGTAAGTATCCTGATCATCATGCAGGTGAAGAAGCAAAAGCAGCATGTGCATGTTGGATATGAGGATGACGAGGATGAGTGATGCTCTGATGAAACGAAATCAAAGCGTGGGGAATGTAATTATTGTTAAAAAATTATAAACAATCCCGATTTGCTTGACAATTAGTTTCGTGTCGGCTATACTATAATCGTGGCAGGACTTGCGTTCAGGCTTTCGGTACGCGATAAAAGCGTCAGACTTAATCAGGGAAGTTAAGGAACCGTTACGGATACCGCGCACAGAGCGGATCCACAATAGCGCAAGTCAATTGAATAGAATAGCCGGAAGGCTGCTTTAATATGGACAGAGTCAATCTGCTGGATGAGACACCAAGAACTCCAGCGCTTTGATTCTGTTTGTTTTTTTGCAGACCTTCCGGCTTTTTTTCTTTTTAAAACGAAGGGAGGATGATTAAAAAATGAATAAGCAAAAGAAAAAGAGAAAGGGATTTAACGCAGATGGAATGCGTTGTCCGTATTGCGGTGGTACGGTTCAGTATCGCAGTGCAGATGGAATCTATCAGGATAATCAAAAGGGTACCATGCTCTACGTCTGTTCACACTACCCGGAGTGCGATGCCTATGTACGTGTCCATGCCGGAACCAAGATACCGGTAGGAAGTATGGCGAATCATGAGCTTCGTTCTCTGCGCAGAACGGCTCATCATTATTTTGATCAGCTCCATCTCACCGGTTATATGTCTAAGCAGGATGCCTATCAGTGGCTTGCAGATATTATTTGCGCACCACTATCTGAGGCACACATTGGTCATCTCGGCGAGTATTACTGCAAGCTTGTAATCGAGGAGAGCCGTAAACTATTGGACAGATCTCGCAGGGTGAAATCCATTCCTCGAATTCAAGTCCTCCAAGGAGGTGCAGCAGCCTCATGAAACTGAATGCCGAAGCTCAAAGAAAGGTGGAAGAGAATCTCGGTCTGGTACACAAGGTAATCAACGATAAAGTTCACGGACCCTATCAGCTCGGAATCTATTCCCGCGATGACCTTTTCCAAATTGGATGCATCGGTCTTTGTAAAGCGGCCGCTACCGATAAGGGCGGTAATTTTTCGACCTACGCCTACCGGTTGATCTGGAATCAGATCTGTGATGCCCTGATTTACTCTACACGTCACCAGGCAAAGGAATGTGTCTGTGAAATCCAGCC
>JAFSBP010000322.1 GCA_017437205.1 Lachnospiraceae bacterium | reverse complement strand
TAAAGCACTGGTATCCATCGGCCGTCGTGCTCGCACCGCAGGTCTCGGGCTGGAGAACATCGGCGTTCTGACTGAGCGCGGAGCGATTGTTACCGACGAGTACTGCAAGACGAACGTGCCCGGTGTATGGGCAGCCGGCGATATCAACGGCAAATCCATGCTGGCTCACACCGCTTATCGCGAGGGCGAGGTTGCTGTGGACAATATGTGCGGCGGTCATGACCGCGTAAATTACCTCTCCATTCCCTCTGTCATCTACACCAACCCTGAGGTTGCAGCAGTAGGTGAGACCACTGAGACCGTAAAAGCTAAGGGACTGAATGCAGAAGTGAAGTCCGTTACATTGAAGTATAGCGGCCGCTACGTGGCAGAGAACGAGAACGGAAACGGTATCTTAAAGCTCATCACCGATAAGGAGCACGGAACCGTACTCGGTGTACATATCATCGGAAGCTACGCATCTGAGATGATCGAGAGCGCAGCTATTATGGTAGAGCGCGAGATGCGTGTAAAAGATGTACAGAAACTGGTATTCCCTCACCCCACCGTATGTGAGGTGCTGAGAGAAGCTACGTTCTAATATAAAGGAGATTAATCATGCCTAAGAGTCAATACGTTGATCCGGCGAAAGCCTTTGAGCCCGGATATATCCATTTTGAAGACATCCCGGTATGTCAGTACAATAAGACCTTGGAGGAGGAGTGTGCACTCTACTCTAAGGAAGATATGATGCGCATCTATCGTGATATGGCCATCATCCGCGAGTTTGAGACCATGCTCAACGATATCAAGACCAAGAGCGCATACAACGGAGTTGAGTACAATAACCCCGGCCCCGCACATCTTTCCATCGGACAGGAGGCTTCCGCAGTCGGCGAGGCTTACTGCCTGGATATCGATGACCTGACCTTCGGTTCCCACCGTTCCCATGGTGAGATCCTTGCAAAGGGTCTGTCCTCCATTCAGAAGCTGAATGATGAGGAACTTTACGCAGTGATGAAGGAGTTCCTGGACGGTTCCGTTCTGAATGTAGTTGAGAAGCACATGACTTCCCAGAACATCAAGGATCTGGCGATCAACTTCCTGCTGTACGGCGCACTGGCTGAGATTTTTGCCCGCACCACCGGTTTCAACCGTGGTCTTGGCGGATCCATGCACGCATTCTTCATTCCTTTTGGTATCATGCCCAACAACGCGATCGTAGGCGGTTCTGCTCCCATCGCTTTGGGTGCAGCTCTCTATAAGAGATCTAACCACAAGAAGGGTATTGTTATCGCTAACTTTGGTGACGGTGCTTGCGGACGTGGTCCCGCACTTGAGTCTTTCAACTTTGCTTCCATGGATCAGATTAAGAAGCTGTGGAACGACGGAAGCGGCGAGGGTATGCCGATTCTGTTCAATGTATTTAACAACCATTACGGTATGGGTGGTCAGACCCGCGGTGAGACCATGGGCTTTGATATGGCAGCTCGTCTCGGTGCAGGCTTCAACCCTGAGATGATGCATACCGAGCGTGTAAACGGCTACGATCCTCTGGCAGTGATTGATGCGGTTTCCAGAAAGAAACAGCTGCTTCTGGAGGGCAAGGGCCCCGCAATGCTGGATGTGGTTACCTACCGTGTATCCGGACATTCACCTTCCGATAGCTCCACCTACCGTACTCCCGAGGAGATCGCAGCATGGGTAGAGGCAGATCCTATCGTGGCATATAAGCTGAAGCTGATCAACGGCGGCATCGCTACTCCCGAGGAGTTCGATGCAATTCAGGAGGAAATTACCGCTCGTATGACTCAGATCATCAAGCTGGCGATCAACGATGAGATTTCCCCTCGTATGGATATGGACAAGGATCCTGAGGCGATTTCTTCCATCATGTTCTCCAATCAGAAGGTAAAATCCATGGATCCCGGCCGTGAGCCCGAGGTTCTGATGCCTAAGGAGGAGAATCCCAGAGTTAAGCAGCTGGCTACCAAGGCCCGCTATGCATTTGACGAGAACGGAAAGCCTTATTCCAAGATCAAGACCTTTGGTGTTCGTGACGGTCTGTTTGAGGCAATCCTTGACAAGTATTATGAAGATCCTACCCTCATCGCTTACGGCGAGGATAACCGTGATTGGGGCGGTGCGTTTGCAGTATACCGTGGACTGACCGAGGCAATTCCCTATCATCGTCTGTTCAACTCCCCGATTTCC
>JAFSBP010000321.1 GCA_017437205.1 Lachnospiraceae bacterium | reverse complement strand
TGTACCTTCCCGGCGTGATTCCCTCCCACTTTTTGAAGGTTCTGATGAGCACGCTGGCGTTTGAGAAGCCGGAACGCTCTGCCACATCATTGATATTGATATCTGTATTCTGCAATAGGAGCTTCGCATTTTTTAAGCGCACAGCCGTAATCTCATGTGGAACAGATACCCCATATGCTTCTTTGTAAAGCTTGGACAAATGAGATGCGGACATGCCCATCTCCTCCTCCAAAAACGAGAGACTGAGCTGTGTGTTTGCGAAGTTCTCTTCGATATACGTTTTCGTTTTTCGGCAAATCCCCTGACTGCTTTTCTTTTCCAGCATCTTCTGGCGGAACAGGGTGAGTATTACGGCGAAAGCCTCCCTGAATTCCGCCAGAGTATCCTTATCCAAGAGTTCGTAAATAAATTGCTGCCGTTCCTCTATCGGATACCCGCATTGAAGTCCCGCCCGATTCACTGCATTGATCACGTCAAACTTAAAGCATTCCACGGTGTCCAGAGAAATATGACTGTCAATCCGGTAAACAGAGAAAATTTTTGACACTACCTTTTCTACAGATTCTTCTCTCGACTCCTGATTCAGGTAATCTTCCAAAAGAACTGATAATCTGGCCTGTCCTGCATCCAAATAGTCAAATTTTCTTTTTACCACACTACTGTATGCTATCGTATTTCCTTTTCCTAATATGTATCGGTAACCGTCCGCCCGCTGTGCCTCCTGATAGGCATCTCGTATCCCTTTCAGTCCCTCATGAACACGGCTGTACGCAATGGTCATGAAAAAGTCAAACTTATCTGCCAGAAACGTTTTGCCTTCGTCAAGCATCTCAGCAACCGCCGACACATCTGTTTCATTCGCTAAATTCAGCAAGAATACATACTTTCCCTCAGCGACCCACAAAAGATACCCCTTGTCCGTCCGACCAAATATCTCCTCAAATACATTTCCGATTACAAAGGTATTGAGCCCTGATCTGGAACCTTCCTTCTGTTCCAGACGAATGATTCCCACGATAAAGCGGTCAGAGCAGAGTTGGATTCCGTTTTTTTCAAACAAGTCCTCCTGTGAACCCTCTCCCACCGCATTTCCTTCGAGAAGAAGAACGAGGAAGCGCTCCCGTATACCGGCTTTCGTCTCTCTGAGGAACTGTTTTTCCTCCATCGCACTTTGAAACAACTGATCCAAAAACTCAAACTCAACAATCCCCCGGGCATTATAGTCCCCGGTGCGCCCCCGGCGGAATTTGTCCATCATCTGCTCAACCGGATCATAAACGCGCTTTCCGGAAAAAATCACCAACAATATACTCATCAGCACACAGGCACAGATTCCAATCAGACTAAACACACGAATCTCAGACAATTGCTCCCAAAAGAATTCTGTGGGTGTCACAAAGGCATAATACCCTTTCAATGCTTTCGCACTATACACCTGCATTACATACTCTTTGCCGTCAAAATTGACTTCGTAAGGCATTTCATCACCGCTGTAGCCTTCCATATTGTAACGAACATCGGTGGATTCTCCGGCAATGAGAAGATTCTGGTCTTTGTCAAACATGACAATCGTTCCACCTCTGCCGGCATTATTTTCTCCCAGCAGCTTATTCAGGTAATCATTCCGAACTACAATGCTGACCACAAACCCTAACTTTTCGTCTTTGGGCTTGTATCTCATGGTCACACACAATAATTTCTCTTCCCCCTCCGGATTGATTACCGAAAAAACCGGGTATCCCGAAGTACATTGCAAATTCTGATAAAAGGACTCCATATTATTGATTCGGCTGTAATTTGCCTCATAATAATTTTCCCATGTCAATGATCCGTATGTTCCTGAGACAATATAATTGTCCTGCGGAAAATATACAAATACATCCAGAATCTTCTCCTTTTTGTATATTGAAAAGGCATCGCACATCAAATATCGCGCATAGGCAGAATTTCCTCCGGATGTCGCATATGCCAAAACATCGCTCCGATTAGAGACCGCAATGCATGTCTCCCTCATCTCTTCCGCCACAGTATCAATCAGCTCAAACACCTGCTGCATCGTATTCTGATTAGATAGAAGTATCTGCTCTCTGATCATTGACTGGCTCTTTATATTCAATATGATAATCGTCACAATAGGGACCAGCAAAACAATCACAAAATATGCAAATATCTTCATCAGATAACTTTTTGATTTTTTCAATATATTATTTTTCATGAACACAGTCCTCCATTGTAATTTACAATCTTATTATAGCAGATTTTGTCAGGTTATTGCTATCGCCAAAAACTGGTATGATTGCCATTTTCCACGAAAATGATGAGCAGTGCATATTCATCGAGAATCGCCGGCGGGAGTTTACTCACGCACAGGCGTATTCGAAGATGGATATATAGGGCGAACGCCCGTGAGAAAGCGAAAAAGACCGTCTCCGCCCTCGTAGATTACCTCTACAGAAAGCGGGACGGTCTCAGTAAGATCAGCCCTAATCTAATCTTTAAATTACATTCCCTTCACAAAGTCCTCCAGTGTTTCTGCCTTCGCTGCCAACTTTAACCACCCGGTCAGTACTGACAGATCTGTCTCTGAAAGTATACGCTTGGAAACATCCTCAGGCACAGCGGAATGCTCAGATAAAACATCTAAAATTCCGTAGGCTTTGCCTTCGCAAAGTCCCGCGACCTTGCCCTCGCGAAGTCCCGCGGCTTTGCCCTCAATCAATCCTGCGCTCTTTCCTAAATTTCTTTCCCTTTCTATCATTGTCGCCCACGCCTGACACATATCAATCTTTTCCCCCTTTTTCACTTCGTCTCGCAGTTTAAACAAGTCTCTCGCATGTGTATAATGCACAATCACATTATACGCCTCAATATCCAGATTGCGAAATGCAGGATCATTGAAAATCAGTTCCTTTAATTTTTCCGGATCACCTGAACAGCGAACCGCGTCAAACACCTGCTTTACATCTGTGTGAAACACATTCGTATCGCTCATCTTTTGTATTTCTAAAATATGTACGTGATAGTCATTCACCATATCCCGAAGCTTCTTCGGAATCTCAGCAAATTCCAAAAGCTCATGAAGACTTTTCGCACCATCCCAGTCTTCGCCAAAAAATAGCACCAAGGTGACACAAGGCATCAATCGATCCTCTTTTCGAAAACCGGATAGCCATTCCTCTGGCGACACACTCTTTAACGCCTTCACCTCGCGTCTTCGATTTACCGTCTGGCGTTCATACTCCATGGAGTCATAGGTCATACAGCGCACCGGCATAAGGTAATGCGGCTTTTCCTGGCCCTCGATCCCGATCACCATGAAATTGACTCCGAATGCGGCTTTAAACAGTCGATCTCGGTACTTTTGCGTCCTCGTACTCTCGCTCTGCGATCCTTCCTCAAGCAAATCCGTGGCTTTGATGAGTTCCTGACCCTCCCCCGCGAAACCGTTAATCAGGTCAGCAAAGCGTCTTTTGTCTGAAAGATAGCGTTTTAAATGCAGGTCTTTCTTCAAACTACAGCTCCTTTCTTTGGGGAACGCCACAGAAAGAACAGCTGTTATCTTTTCTGTCCTCCGAAAACATTCCCTATGATGATTGAATTTCAAGCATAGAGTGTTCTCAGAAAAAGCAGAAATGAAATTCCGAAGAGTTAACCAGATTGGCTCAAGAACATATGCTTTGTTATATAGTATAACATGCAGACTGTATTTTGTCAATTTCTATTTTTTTGGCCGCGACAAAACCTTCATAATCTCCGGAATATCCACATCAGCAAATTCCCGGCGC
>JAFSBP010000320.1 GCA_017437205.1 Lachnospiraceae bacterium | reverse complement strand
GGACTATATGAGCAAACAATTGGTGGGGAAGGCCAAGGATAAAGCGGCATCCTACCTGCCGGCAACCTACAAGGACGATACCAAAGTGTATTCAGAGATTCATGATGCCAACGGAAGACGTCTCTTCCAAAAGACGATCCGAACCAGCAGCCTGCAGGGCGAGGTTGACTTCGGGGTGGACGACACGCGCATGAAGATCGGTTTTGGATTCACGAAGACTGTTACCCGAATGGGCTGTGCGGTGAAAACCAAACGGCAGATGCAGTTTAATTTTAAAGGTATAAAACTGACCTACGAAAAATAAGGAAAGTAAATCATCAATGGGAGGAGGTAAATACGATGAAACGATGGATAGCAATGATACTGGCGGCAGCAATGATGCTCTCGCTTACGGCATGCAGTTTTACGATTCTCTCCGGCGGCGGAGGGACGGAGACGAAGGGACAGGGGGATAATTCCCAGACACAGTCCGGCGTCTCGGTGGGAAGTGTCACAATTGAGAACTTTACGGAGGTTTCCGCCTCGGTTTACGGTGTGGGGATCACCAAACCGGACGGTTGGACGGTAACCGAGGCCACAAGTCCTAACGGAGTTAACAATCTCTCTGTGAAAATGACCGCTTCCGGCAGCACTGACGGAAGGACTCTGATCAAGGAATACTTTGAGAAGACCCTGGCACTCGGCGGCGTATACCAGCAGAAGATTGACTGGGATACGTTGGCGATCTCCAAGGGAACTCAGTACACGGACTTTGACACCTTCGCGGCTGCGGAGATCACCGCGATCGACACGCTGTCCTCCGCAATGTGGCTGTATGACTACAACGGAAAGTGCGTGCAGATTTCCATCAATGCAGACGGCGGCAATGTGGAATTTTCCCTGTGCTTTGTGACGCTGAATCTGGAGATTGATTTAACGCCGCCCAACAGCGGGACCGGTCCGGAGGGCTGGGTATGGCAGGATGATCACGGTTGGATCAAAGGTGTGTGGGATTCCAATGTGCTGCCGGAGAACTTCCCCAAGGAGATTGCAGGCGTGAAGGTGGAGGATACCACTTACTACGGTGTTGGGGCGGAGCGCTACAGCACACAGATCGGAGATCTGTATTTCGAGGACTACAATTACGAGGAATGGGAGCTGTCCTTCTACGCGACCGACGATCAGTTGGCGGCCTTTGGCCAGGCACTGGCCGATCTGGGCTTTGTGGGCGGTGAGGCGGATCGTTGGAACGACACGGTGACGCCGATGATCGTTACCGACGGCTCGATCTACCTGTATTATACCTACAACGAGACAGACGACGAGCCGGGCTACAAGTGGGAGGTCTGGTGTAACCTGACCTACATCGAGAGCGAATACCCCGCCATCTTTGAGGGAATTGAGCTGCCTCAGTTCGGTCTCTTTACCGATGATCCCATGGATCAATTCATGGGTTGGGATGCTGAGTTCAACGAGGTGGAAGTCGAATATGATTTCTCCGACGGCACCGGTGAGCTGCCCGCCTACTACAGTGTGTGGTTGGATTACGGCGGAGTGACCAGAGAGACATATGATGCCTATGTGGCTTCCCTGAAGAATCTGGACGGTGTGGAGCAGTGGGATCAGTACGATTACGGTGACGGCTTTGTGACCATCTTCAAGAAGGGCGATTACTACTTCGGAGTTTACTATAACTTTGACGGCGGCGAATACACGCTGACCTTTGTGAGCGCAACAGAAACGGAGTCCATGTTCTACTAAAATCATCGGAGTACAGTGTTTTGCAGAGGAAGGGAGGAAATGCAGATGCAAACGAAAATGAATCGGGGACGGAGAAGAGGAGCTGCGTATATTCTCATCTTCCTCATGCTGCTACAGTGTGTGGGCTGTAATGTCAACCGGACGGAGAATCCCGTCGGCGGTACGTCAGCCCAGTCCACCGCTGCGCCGTCCCACAAGGACAATGACAGGGAAACGCAGGAACTTCAGACCGCGGGAAGCGGGGAAACCGAAGGAGCAAACGGCGAAACCTTAAGCCCCGAGGATCAGGCGGTGGTCGATCAATGGAATCAGGTAAATACCGGACTGACGAAGGATTCCATCGGGGCAAAGGCGGATATTCTGGCTACCTTTGATACAAAGGCCTCCTATGAATATACCCTGAACCCTGAGGACTACACCGTAAGCTTTGAGCTTAAGGAGCGGGAGAGCGACAGCTGGACACCCTTTATCGGAAGCAGCAGTTCTGCCTTTACGGTGTCCGACGAGGACGTGATCGAGTACACGGCAGCCAAAAAGACCATTCAGTTCACGGCAAAAAAGGCCGGCGAATGTGTGATCACTGCGGTCAACAAAGGTCGAACCGCCACGGCGCTGGTCATCGTTCACGCACCGGAGGATAACCGTGAAACGGCCAACAGTGTGGCCTACTACATGGGATATATTGCGCAGGAGCTGAAGCCGCTGAGCGATGCGGACCGGGTGGAATACCTATATAATCTGGCAGACTACGCGGCCATCCTTCAGGCGGACAGAAAAGTGGACGGAAACCTGATGAACGCCATGGCGGCGGCCTGTCTGATCTACCCCAGCGCTTACCTGATCAACAATTATGCGTCGCTGTTGATGGGCAGGCAGCAGTTTGAGGAGGCACTGGTCTGGCTGGAGCAGGCTTATCAGGTGGAACCGGGCAATCCGGTGATCCTCACCAACATGGGCGAGTGCTGCTATGAGCTGGGGAATTTCTCACAGGCGCTTTCCTACACCGATCGGGCGATCGCCTCCCAGAGTGATTTCGGTCTGGCACACCTGATCCGGTGCTGCATTTACTTAAAACAGGGCAATCAGGCCAAAGCCATCGACTCGCTGTTTAGGTCGGCGAAAACCTGTTGGACCGAGCTGACCACCACGTTGATGCTGGATCTGTATGAGTACACGAAGGAAGTGCTGGAAAAAGAGGAGAAAATGATCATCACCAAGGATCAGCTTGACATCCTCATGGAGGCGACAGGCTACGGAACCTCCGTCACTGCCGCGGACAGCTCATCCGTACAGATATCCTTCCCCTACCCGGCACCGGTGACATCTGCGGCATTGACCGCCCAGGAGAGCTATTGGGCGGCGGCATCGGCGGCCAGAACTCAGACGGAGGACTTACGTCAATACAGAGAGTACGCCGCCTCCGCATGGGGAGACGACCCGCGCCATGTGTTTATCGCCAGATTCCACATTCTCTACTATGAGCATCTAATTGAACAGTGGGGAGATAACCGAAGCTTCAAGGAGGAACGGGAGCGGTTGGAAAAGAACTTTTCCGAGCATGCCGAAAGTACCTGGGCACCGGTCAACGAACAACTGGAAGCGTGGGCCGAGGAGCTTCAGTTCCACTCCGACATGATCATTGCCGCCATGGGATTGTCCCTGGTGGATGGGGAACAGGCGAAACAACTGTTGGAGGAGCATACCCTTGCCCTCCAGGAGAAGACGGAAAAGTATAATATAGAGGGGATCAAACTGAAGATTAACACGCTGGAATCCCTCCGCGACCAGTGGCACACGGTGCTGATCCACATTGAGGAGGCGAAGATGGACGGCTACGAAAAAAATCTCCGGCCTCTCCTCGAAGAATATTATCAGCGGATGTACACCATCCTAAGCTGCATCGCCAATGACACGGTGCGACAGAACTTTGAAAAACGGGTGCTTTACACCATCAATGAAGAGGCAGTGATCAATCCCCTGTCTTACGCGGGGGCTGACCGGGAAACTGAGGTCAATAAATATGATCTGGAGCTGGAAATGCTCCGCACGCAGCTGGACAATTATTACAGCGACCGGATCGAGGCACAGAATCAGGAGGTTCAGGCAAAGGCGCAGGAGCAGCAGTTAGAGTGGAGCAATGCCCGCAGACAGGAGTGGGGAGAGTCCTACTCGCTGGGACTGCCGCCCTTCAGCCCCATTCAGGTCCATATCGGCATCAATAACGGAAACCTGACCTACGGCTACAGTGCCTTTGGTCACTCTATCATGTATGAGCGCGACAATAAGAACGGCTACCTGACTCAAACCATTACCTCCACCGCCGAGTGCTGGCCCTTCGGTCTGGGACAGCTGGCGGCGACCGTGGATAACCTCTCCGATGCTGCGGAAACCTTGAAGCTTTTGAGCAATCCGGCATTGAACGTGGGAAATGTGGCTGACTTCGCCACCGGACAGGTGGTGGGCGGTATCCCCGTCTTAAGCACCTCCACCAAGACCGGCTCCATCAACGTCTACAACGCGGACGGAGAACTGGTGGATTCCTCCCGCATCCGCGAAAAGTCGCTGGAAGGAAGCTGGGGACTCTTGGGCGGAAGCATCACCGAGACCACGGCGCAGGGTCAGAAACACAACGGAATCCTCACCAATTCCATCACGACGACCACCAAGGTGAAGCTGAGTTTTGCCGGCATCTCCATGGAAAAGGATGTCTATAACTGATGATTGATACGAAAGGAGATATTCCCATGAAAAAACTGTTTTCTTTGCTTCTGTTGATTTTACTGCTGGCAGCCTGTCCGGCGGTGGCTGCTTTCGCGGCAGAAGATCCGGACATTTCCGCCTTTGAACTGCCCGCGCCCAAGGCACCCAACTATTTTATCTTTACCGACGGGGACGCAAAGGAAGGGCACCACGACGATCTGCGAATGATCATGGTCGC
>JAFSBP010000033.1 GCA_017437205.1 Lachnospiraceae bacterium | reverse complement strand
GGTTGCTCCCGTCAAACTTGAACTGGGAGAGGTGAAGTATTCCTGTGAGGTAATCGTAAACGGTGAAAGAGTAGGGGAATGTATTGCCAAACCGTTTGCCATTTGGATCGATGAGAGATATCTGCAAAGAGAGAATGAACTTGTCATTATCGTGGCAAATACCGCGGCAAATCAGTATGTCCATACCAAGGTGTTTGATACTTGGGAGAAGAAAGAGATTGGTCCTTATCATGCGACCTCATTGGAATTTGAGAAAGAATCCATAGAGAGCGGATTGTTTGGACCAGTAAGGATACTGGTTTGAGGTATCTGATTGAGTGGACAGGAATATCATCGCATCAGTAGTGAGGGAGTTATCAGAGGTGAGGAGAGAAGTTATGGACAGAGAAGTAGACGCTCAACCTAAAATTTATACATCATATTCATTGAATGGTGCATGGGAGATGCATTATCAGGAAGAGAAATATACCGGGACAGAAAATCCCTTTCATCAGATTGACGTTGGAATGGTCATCAGAGCCGGATGGGTTGATCGCAGTCTGGCGGTGATTGAATCTGCGGTTCCGGGCTACTGGGAGGACATGACTGAAGTCTTCATGCAGACTGCCTATTTTAATAAACTGAGGATCAATCCTGCTTACGGTCTTCAGCAGTATCCGGTGACCAACCGGGTTCCGGATATGGCACTGCCCAACATCATGGGGAATTTCTTCTACCGTCGGAAGTTTCTGTGGGAACAGGTAGCGAATGCCCCCACAATTATCCACTTTGATGGCGTCCAGAACGCGGTCTCTGTCTGGCTGAATGACGTATTTTTGGGGCGTCACGAAGGATATAGTACACCATTTGACATGGAGATTCCTTCGGGGATTCTTAGGAACGGCGAAAATACGGTTGTCCTTTCAGTTTCCAATTATCGCTTGCAGGGGTATGACGGAGAGCCGATTTCCGGTCTCACCAGCCGGGCAGCAAACGAGTACACAGGAGGAATCACCAGGGATGTGGGAATCCGGGTGTATCACTGTCCGGTTCGTGACGTTGATATTCGCGTGGCAGAAGATGGTGAACGTGTTTGCGTGAATGTTGATTTGGCTGAAAACACGAAGACGGATCAGTTAATTTGGGAAGTATATGATGAAGGATTGCTTCTCAAGAGCGGAAGAAACAGCGGGAAGTTCTCCTTTGATACCGATGGTTTAGAGTATTGGAGTCCGGAGACCCCGAAAATGTATACATTGAGGTTGATTTGCGCGGGAAGAGAACTCTCCCGCAAATTTGGCGTGAGAAGATTGACGGTGGAGGGAGAACACTTTCGCCTTAATGGCTTGCCTTATTATCTCAGAGGAATTTGTGAGCATGGCTATTTTCCGGAAACTGTACATCCAAATCATGACGCAACATTTTATCGAAATGTGATTCGAAAGGTGAAGGCGCTGGGATTTAATTTTATCCGATTCCATACTTATATTCCGGAAGAAGAATATATGCAGGCGGCAGATGAACTTGGAATTCTCATTCATGTGGAGAGCCCCAACAATACGACAATCTCCGAATGGGAAGAGATTGTCCGTTTCTGCCGCCGTCATCCCTCGGTAGTGATCTATTGCTGTGGTAACGAATTGCCGATTGATGAACCATTTATTGAGCATCTGCGTCAGTGTGCGGACATTGTCCATGAAAATACTGACGCCCTATTTTCACCAATGAGTGCATTAAGCGGGTTGGAATATATGCTGGAAGCTCAGGCTGAAGTGATGGAGGAGCCGTTTAGGCATCATCCGCGCCGTATCGAGACGGTGGCAAGTTTTAGTGATCTGTTCTCCAGTTATCCCAACGGGCAGCATAGCTACTTTTCTACCGACGTGGATGTGGAAAAAGTGGATGATTGGGGCAGGGTATATGGTAAGCCCAGAGTCAGTCATGAAATCTGCATTGACGGAACATACACTAATCTGAGTTTGAAAGACAGATATAAGGGAACCAGAGTAGGGAAGACAGAAATGTTTTCTTCCATTGAGCGTCATTTGGAGAAGAAGGGACTGTTAAAAAAGGCACCGTTATATTTTAGAAACTCATCAGAATGGCAGAGAAGAATCCGCAAGTATTGTTTTGAGGCTGTGCGCAGAGGAAAACAAATTGCAGGGTACGATTTTCTGGGACCCATTGATACCCATTGGCATACCTTCGGATATGATGTCGGAATGATGAACGAGTTCTATGAACTAAAACCGGGCGAGACAGTGCGGAATGTGCGTATGTACAATTCACCGACAGTGCTGCTCAATGATTTGAGAAGAAAAACTAATTTTACCGTAGGAGAGCATTTGGAAACCAATCTGTATGTTTCTCATTACGGAAGAAATGATTTATTCGGTGCGGAGCTTACAATTCGCCTCAGCCTAGAGGAAGAGGTGATTGTACGCAGAAATGTACGGCTTGAACGGGTGGAAAACGGGAAAGTCTCTAAACTTCATCAGTTTGTATGCGATCTGCCGCAGATACAGAAACCTGGCAAGATGAAACTGTATGTCACCTTGGATGGTGATGG
>JAFSBP010000319.1 GCA_017437205.1 Lachnospiraceae bacterium | reverse complement strand
CCGATCTCTGCGAGGCGAAGGCGAGACAGTATATCTCGCTGGCGATAGCAAGATGCGCTGCCGACCAGGTGTCCGAGGCTGCTGTATCAGTCGTGGCGCTGCCTAATGACGAGATGAAGGGAAGGATCATCGGACGTGAGGGAAGAAATATCCGTACATTGGAGACGATGACCGGAGTTGATCTGATTATCGATGACACCCCTGAGGCAGTTATCCTTTCCGGATTTGATCCGATTCGCCGAGAAGTTGCCAGAATTGCGCTGGAGAAGCTGATTCTGGATGGTCGTATCCATCCTGCCCGCATTGAGGAGATGGTAGAGAAGGCTCAGAGAGAAGTGGATATGGTCATCCGCGAGGAAGGTGAGTCTGCACTGTTAGAAGTCGGTGTACATGGTATCCATCCCGAGTTGGTTCGTCTGCTGGGACGCATGCGTTTCCGTACCAGTTACGGTCAGAATGCACTGAAGCATTCCATCGAGGTTGCTCATCTGTCAGGCCTTTTGGCAGCAGAGATCGGTGCAGATGTTCGCGTTGCGAAACGTGCAGGTCTGCTTCATGATATTGGTAAGTCTGTGGATCATGAGGTGGAAGGTTCTCACATCCAGATCGGTGTTGATCTGTGTCGCAAGTATAAGGAGTCCGGTGTTGTAATTAACGCAGTGGAGTCACATCATGGAGATGTGGAGCCTCAGACCTTGGTTGCATGCATTGTTCAGGCGGCTGACGCGATTTCCGCAGCACGCCCCGGTGCACGTCGCGAGACCATTGAGACCTATACGAATCGGTTGAAGCAGTTAGAAGAGATCACCAATTCCTTTAAGGGAGTAGATAAGTCTTTTGCTATTCAGGCTGGACGTGAAGTCCGTATCATGGTAGTACCTGAGCAGATTAATGATGATGCGATGGTATTGTTGGCTAGAGAGGTATCTAAGCGAATTGAAAATGAGCTTGAATATCCCGGTCAGATTAAGGTCAATGTAATTCGTGAATCACGAGTAACTGACTATGCGAAATAAGAGATGAATAATTGAAGGCTCCGGAAAAACCGGGGCCTTTAATACATGTCGGGAATAATATATTAGTAAACAGCTGGGAGGAATGAAACAATGGAAAAGATCAAACGTTTAAAGAGAGAACTGAAATTCGAGGGAACAATTCTGAAATTTTATCAGGATACGATGCAGATTCCTAACGGAAATACGGCAGTATGGGACTTTATTGCCCATAAGGGCGCAGCAGCAGTGGTTCCGGTACTCCCGGATGGCCGGATTATCATGGTGCGCCAGTATCGCAACGCGCTGGAGAGATATACACTTGAGTTGCCTGCAGGCGCGGTGAATGAGGTGGATGAGCCAAAGGAGATTTGTGCGGCGCGTGAATTGGAGGAGGAGACCGGATATCGCGCAGGAAAACTGGAGTGGCTGATTAATCTGAATACTACGGTGGCATTTTGCAATGAGTTTATTGGGATTTATCTGGCTACTGAGCTGGAAAAGACGCATCAGCATTTGGACGAGGATGAGTATGTGGATGTGGAATTCTGTGAGTTAGCAGAACTTATGGATATGATTTATACCGGAAAGATTACGGATGGAAAGACTATCGCAGGAATCCTCGCATATGCGAATAAGCGTTAGAGCACTGCAAAATATCCGGCTGTCATGTTTTAAGAAAAAGACGCATATAGATGACTGAGAAGTTTTCAGGGAGGGCGTTTGGTGAGGCAACCAAAAGTGCGTCGGCTTCTGCTTGTCTTGTTTGGCCTGGGAGTATTGGTCGGAACACTGTTTGCAAATCTGTTTGCAGACCGGTATCTTCCCACGCTGGCAAAGATTGCACGGGAAATCAGTGAATTACTGGCTCATTTTGCGGGACAGGCGAACGGATATTTTTCTTATTTGCTGAAGCTTCGCGTGCTTCCGCTATTGATCTTGTGGGGAAGTTTGTTTACCGGATATAGCTTGGAGTGTTTCGGTGTGGTGTCAGTGTGGTACGGGCTGTGTACAGGTGCGGTGATCAGCGGAGCTGTGTTGCTATACGGAGCCGGGGGAATTTGGGTGTTTTTGGCGATGATCTTTCCCCAATATCTGGTTTACGGATTAATCTTTCTTCATCTGTTTGCAAAGTGTGAGCGGGGAATCTCAATCGGGGCGGGGCGCACCCTGCAGTTGTCAGAGGAAGTCAGTACGGCATTGTTGATTGCGGTGTTATTTCTGCTGGGCATACTGTTGGAGGCGTATTTGAATCCGATTTTACTTAAATTGGCAATAATTATGGTATAAAATTCCTTCTGTCTGCTTAAATTGATAATAAGAGCAATCGGGGGGATGAAAATGAAACGAAATAAATTGAGATGGCTGGCAAGTTTGATTTTTTGGATTTATGTGATGACGATACCGGGGGTGTTGCAGGGCAATGCTGCGACAGCGGTAACACGGAATCTCGGCGAAAGGCCTGAATTCGGTGATACCGGTGAGGTGGTAGAAGCCGTGGGGAGTCAGATTCTCTCGGAGAACGACCAACCGAATTTTGGGATTACCGCAAAATCAGCCGTATTGATGGAGGCATCCACAGGGGCAGTTATCTACGCATTGAATGAGGACGAACAGTTGCCTCCTGCCAGTATCACGAAGATCATGACACTTATTCTGATCTTTGAGGCGCTGGATGCGGGGCGGATCACCCTCGCTGATTCGGTGACAACCAGCGCCTATGCAAAAAGTATGGGTGGCAGTCAGGTCTTTTTGGAGGAAGGTGAGGTTCAGTCAGTCGAGACAATGATCAAATGCATTGTGGTGGCCTCCGCAAACGATGCCAGCGTGGCGATGGCAGAGCATCTGGCGGGCAGCGAGAGTGAATTTGTTCGTCAAATGAATGAAAAGGCAGCAGCGCTTGGAATGAGTGGGACGAATTTTGAGGATTGCTGTGGGCTTACGGACTCTGCAAATCATTATTCGACAGCCAGAGATGTGGCGGTGATGAGTAGAGAACTGATCACTAAGCATCCACAGGTGAAGCAGTACACCACCATTTGGATGGAAAATATTACCCACGTGACAAATAAAGGAAGCAGTGAGTTCGGTCTTGCAAATACAAATAAGCTCCTGAAGATGTCCACTTCTTTTAAAGTGACCGGGCTTAAGACAGGATCCACCTCACGGGCAAAATATTGTCTGTCGGCAACCGCGGAAAAAGATGGGGTAGAGATGATTGCGGTAATCATGGCGTCGGAGAATTATAAGCTGCGTTTTTCAGAGGCACAGACACTTCTGAATTATGGCTACAGCAATTGTTATCTTTACCGGGACGGAGACAATACCCGTGAACCCTTATCAAATCTTTTAGTGGAGGGCGGAAAGAGCGAGCGGATCAATATTCGGTATGCGAAAGAATTTTCATACCTCATGTTAAACGGTGAGGATAAAGAACAGGTAGAAAAACATATTATCCTGGAAGAAAAACTCAGTGCACCGGTCAGGGAAGGACAAAAGGTGGGTAGCTTAAATTATGTGATGCATGGAAAACCCATCGGTTCAGTGGATATTGTCGCAGGGGAGAGCGTGGAAAAGGCAGGATTTTGGGATTATTTTAATTGGGTATGGAAAAGTTTTTGTCTTGCAAAAGTGGCGAGAGGATGACGAATCAGTACAATCATAAATTTTTTGTGGTATACATGAAGATTTTGTAAAAACTATTTCTTTTGCTCCAAAAGCCTGCTATACTAATACACATCGGTCACAGTTAATGTGAAATGACGGGAGGATGAACAATGTTTCAACGTTTAAGAGAAGGCTTTGCCCGGTTTATGTACGGACGCTACGGAGCAGATCATTTTGGAAAGTTCTTAATTTATTTTAGCCTCGGAGTGATGATCATTAATTTGTTTGCAAGGTCGTCGCTGTTATATTGGTTGTCGCTGATCGTATTGGGATATGCCTACTTTCGCATGTTTTCCAAAAATACAAACAAGCGCTATGGTGAGAATATAAAATATCTGGAGCTAAAAAACCGCGTGGTCGGATGGGTTAAAGGTAAGAGTTTTAGTACATCGAGAAACCAGGATCCCACAAAGAAGATATTCAAATGTCCCGGTTGCCGCCAAAAGGTGCGTGTGCCGAAAGGAAAGGGGACGATCTTGATCACCTGCCCGAAGTGTAAGCGACAGTTTCAAAAGCGCACATAATTGGGAAGCCTACTTTGGAAGAAATGAGGAAGAAACATGTTTGGATATGTTACGGTGAACCGACCGGAGATGAAGGTGAAGGAATTTGACCGCTATCGAGCTTTTTACTGCGGTCTGTGCCATGAATTGAGAGCGGTCTACGGGCCGATAGGTCAGGCGACATTGACTTATGATATGACATTTTTGGTGGTTTTGCTCACAGGTTTATATGAACCGAAGACCAAGGAGAGCGAGTGTCGATGTCTGGTTCATCCGGTGGGAAAGCATCCGTTTTTGGTGAATGAATACAGTCGCTACGGTGCGGAAATGAACCTGTTGCTCACATATTACAATTCGCTGGATAAGTGGGAGGACGAAAAAAAGCTTTACGGTCTGGCTGCGGCGAAAGCGTTGGAGCAAAAGTGCAAAAAACTCATTGCCAAGTATCCCAGACAGGCAAAGGCGATCAAAGAGTCGCTGGAAAAACTTGCGAAAATTGAAACAGAGCGCACTGCAACTATCGATGAGGCAGCCAGATGCACCGGAGAATTGCTGGCAGAGGTATTTGTTTACCGTGAAGATGAGTGGGCGGATGTGCTCAGAAAGGTTGGTTTTTATCTCGGAAAATTCATCTATCTCTGCGATGCGTGGGAGGATTTGGAGAAAGATCTGGAAAAAGGGTTGTATAATCCGTTTATCGGCCTTCATTCATGCGAGGATTTTGAAGAGCAGTGTAACGCTGTTCTCACATCCATGATGGCGGAGTGCGCCAGAGAATTTGAATATTTGCCGATTGTGGAAGAAATCAATATTTTACGTAATATTCTGTATTCCGGCGTGTGGATGCGTTACGATGCGAAGCGACAGGAAAAGAGACAGAAGAAAGAAGAGGGGCAATAAGCATGATGGTGGATCCTTATCAGGTCCTGGGAGTTAGCCGCAATGCGACTGATGATGAGATTAAAAAAGCTTACCGAACGCTCAGCCGGAAGTATCATCCGGATGCGAATATCAACAATCCGAATGCAGCGCAGGCGGAAGCAAAGTTCAAGGAGGTTCAGCAGGCGTACGAGCAGATCGTTCGGGAGCGCGAGGGCGGCGGAAGGGCCGGAGGCAGCTACAACTATGAGAATCGTGGATACAGTTATCAGGGAACCGGAGATGATGCGGTGAAGATGCAGGCTGCAGCAAACTACATTAACAACCGTTATTACCGCGAGGCGCTCAATGTACTTTCACAGGTGTCGGGGCGCGACAGCCGCTGGTACTTCTTCAGTGCCATTGCCAATGCCGGTCTTGGAAATAATATGGAGGCGAAAACGCTCGCGCGTCAGGCACTTGCCATGGAACCGGACAACTGGGAGTACCAAAACCTTGTCAACCGGTTGGAAGGCGTGGGCAGTTGGTACAGTGACATGGGCACGATGTACGGTCGTCAGGTGCATATTGATCAGAGTTATTGCGGCAAGATGTGTTTGTCATATTTGCTGTGCAGCTGTTGCTGTGGCGGCAGATTGCCGTTCTTTCTGTGCTGTTAAGAGAAAAAACGCAAAAAATAGCCAAAATAAGGGAAAAAAAAGAAAAATCCTGCGTTGACAGGGTAGCGCTAAACCTTTATAATAGGTGTCAATTATAACCTTTTTTAGGAGTAGACAAATGACATCGATTATTGAGTGGTTTACCGCTACCCTGTCAGATTATATATCCAGAGAGGCGGTAATCTTTATTATTTCCTTGATGCCTATCCTTGAGCTGCGCGGGGGACTTTTGGCAGCGAAGCTTCTCGGCGTAGGTATTCTACAGGCGATTCCGATTTGTGTGTTGGGAAACATTATCCCAATCCCTTTTATCCTGCTGTTTATCAAAAAGATCCTTCAGTGGATGAAAAAGGTGAAGCTGTTTGCTCCGGTCGCACTGTGGCTGGAGAAAAAGGCGATGGGCAAGAGCGATAAGATCAAAAAATATGAGTTCTGGGGACTGGTTCTGTTTGTGGGCATTCCTCTGCCGGGAACGGGTGGCTGGACAGGATCCTTGATCGCAGCGCTGCTTGATGTGGATATTAAAAAAGCTAGCCTGGCGATTCTCTTGGGTATCGCCATTGCGACCGTGATCATGTCCTTCGTATCCTACGGACTGTTGGGGGCATTGATCGGCTGATGGGATCTTTACTGT
>JAFSBP010000318.1 GCA_017437205.1 Lachnospiraceae bacterium | reverse complement strand
GGCAACGGAAGATCTTGTAATGACTCAGCTGAAGGATTATTGGGCAGAGATGCGTGATAAGTTTGTTCTCGGTGATGCTGAAATTGCTACTGAGTGGGATACCTACGTAAAGACCATGTATGATCTTGGTATGGCTGATTGGGAAGGCGTATGGCAGTCCATTCATGACAGAACGAAATAAATATACCCAAGGAAGTATAAAATAAAACCCCAAGGTAGAATAACGTAAAGGAGGGAGATGTTGTGGCTCATATCACGGGTTAGCAGCATCTCCCTCTCATTAAAGGTGTGGAGGACAAAGGTATGGCACTGTTTGAAGTGAATGAATATGACAGATTGATATATGAACGTGAGTTAAAAGATTTTCTTCCGGAGCAGATGATTGACATCCATACCCATATCTGGCTGGAGGAGCTTCGCCGCGCAGATGCGGGAACTCTCGCATTAAAGAGAACGGTGTCCTGGCCCAGATTGGTAGCCAGACACAATCCGGTTGAAGATTTGGCGGAGACCTATCGTTTGATGTTTCCGGGGAAAAAAGTGACGCCCCTTGTATTTGCCAGTGGCAGCAGAGAAGCGATTGTAAAACTAAATGAGTATGTAGAGGAAAGTGCGAAAAAGACCGGATATCCGGCATTATATTATTCCAGACCGGAGGAAAGCGCAGAAGAACTTGAGAAAAAAATCCGTGAGGGTGGATTTTTGGGAATTAAATCGTATCTGAGCATGGCACCGGACTATCTTCCTGTAAAGGAAATTCGAGTATTTGATTTCTTTCCGAAGCACCAGTTAGAAAAGATGAATGAGATGAAGGCGATTGTTATGCTTCATATCCCCAGAGACGGTCGTCTTAAGGATCCGGTAAATCTGGGTCAGATCAAGGAGATTAAGCGAGAATTTCCTGATGTTCGCTTGATTGTTGCTCATATCGGACGTGCTTACGTTCAGGAGGATATCGGAAATGCATTTGAAGTACTGGCAGAGTGCGATGATCTGCTGTTTGATTTTTCGGCCAACTGCTGTGAATACGCGATTACAAAGCTATTGGAGGCGGTAGGCCCTAAGCGGGTTTTGTTTGGCAGTGATCTCCCGATTCTGCGAATGAGAACCCATCGTATTGAGGAAAACGGTACCTATATTAACCTTGTGCCTCCGGGACTTTACGGCGATCCGTCTCAGGATAGCCATTTAAGAGAGGTGACTGAGGAAGAAGCGAAGAAGATTACCTTCTTTATGTATGAGGAAATTTTGGCATTTAAGCGCGCGGCAAAGACCTTGAAGCTGACGAAATCCGATGTTGAGGATGTGTTCTACCGAAATGCTAAGAATCTAATCGAGGGTGCTCGCAGAGATATTTACGGAGAGTAGAGGGAATTAGGATGAAAAGAATAAAGGCTGGCTATCTGCCATTTTATATAAAATTGTACGATGACGGGAATCCGCAGAAGCGTGAACCGATGGTGACGTACATGAACACACTGATCTCCATGCTGGAGGGAAATGATCTGGAAATTGTCCGGGCAGATGTGTGTAGAATTAAGCCGGAGTTCGAGGCTGCTGTACAGATGTTCAATGGAGCGGATGTGGACGTGGTGATTACCCAGCATCTGGCCTACTCGCCGTCGCTGGAGTACATCGATGCGATTCTTAAGTTGAAGGCGGACATTGTCGTGCTTGATACGACACCGGACTATCCGCTGGTGTCCGTTGCCGGATACAAAAACGGTATTTCCGCAAATCATGGTATTCACGGAGTTCAGGAGCTTTGCAGTATGCTGAAGCGGAACGGCAGGCCTTATAGCGTATGTGTTGGCCATGCAATGCACGATGATGTGATCGCGCAGACAGTGGGTGCTTGTCGTGCAGCTGCGGCGGCAAAGGCGTTTAGAACGGCTAAAGTCGGCTCTGTGGGAGGTTCTTTTGACGGTATGGGCGATTTCCTGATTTCCGATGAGGACTATAAGGAAAAAATCGGAGCCGAGGTACTTTACTTAAGCCGGGAGATGGCGGAAAAATACGTAAAGTCTGTGACAGAGGAAGAAATTGATCATGAGGTAGCACTGGACCGGAAGCGATTTACTTGGGAAATTGAACAGGAGGACTGCTATCGGGCGGCAGTGAAATCCGGCCTTGCCCTGCGCAAGTGGGTTGAGGAGAATAAATTGACCGCTGCAACAGTGAATTTCCTGGCACTGGATAAGTATGGTCTCCCCAAAATGCCTTTTGCCGAGTGTTCAAAGATGATGGCGCGCGGACTGGGATATGCGGGAGAAGGAGATGTGCTGACCGCAGGCCTGATGGGAGCGCTTCGCAGCGTGTATCAGGAGACAAATTTCGTAGAGATGTTTTGCCCTGACTGGGAGAAGGATTTGATTCTGCTCAGCCACATGGGAGAGTCAAACATTGAGTTAGCGCAGTGGAGACCGGTGTTAAAGGATACTCCGTTTAAGCACAATTCCTGTGGTGATACGGTTGCGGCCTATGTGTGCATGAAACAGGGAAAAGCAGTGTACTTGAACTTGGTACCGATGGGAGAGTCGTTTACCCTGATTGTGACACCGGTGGAGATCGTTGACGCCGGCTTGGAATTCGGCATATATCGGTACGCAACACAGGGGTGGATGAAGCCTTGCAAGCCGGTAAAGGAGTTTTTAAAGGAATTCTCGATTCATGGCGGCACGCATCACTCAGTCATGGTTTATGGGGCTGAGCTGGAGGAGATGAAGACCTTCGGAGCAATGATGGGCTTTGATGTGGTTGTGATTGACTGATAACTTGAACGGAAGGGGAATTTGTTTTGGAATATTTGATTGGACTCGATATAGGAACTTCCTCGGTAAAGGGCGTTTTGGCAACGACTGAGGGTGAAATCGTGCATACTGCGAGAGAGGGCTTTACCTATTCCAGACGAGAAAACGGGAGTGTGGAAATTGAGGCCGAGGTTTATCTCAATGCGTGTTTTGCCGCGTTGAGAACCTTGGCCGGGGCCGGTAAAGACGGAGAAATCAAGGGTATCTGTGCATCCGCTGCCAGCGGAAATTTAGTTTTGCTGGATAAGGGCGGAAGACCGTTGATTCCGATCGTCAGTTGGCAGGATAAGCGGGTGGTGGATGAAGCAAGGGAGATTTTGCCGGATCTTGATGCGGAAGCTTTTTATCGTCGTATTGGCTGGCCTTTTCGGTTTAAAACATTCCCCCTTGCCCAACTGTGCTACATCAAAAAGCATACGCCGGAGCTAATCGGGGAGAGTGGAAAAATCTGTATGAGCACAGAGTACCTTTATTATCTGCTGACGGGAAGCTGGGGAATCAGTAATTCTGCGGGGACAACCTTCTTTCTGATTGATCAAAAGAGCGGGAAATATATTCCGGAGATACTGGAAATATTGGGGATTAAGGAAGAACAGCTTCCTCCGGTTTACCCCTGCGGCCATGTGGTGGGCACGGTCAAAGCAGAGATGGAAGACATCTGTGGTGTTCCGGCAGGAACGCCGGTGGTACTGGGAAGCTTTGATCATCCTTCAGCGGCCAGAGGTGTCGGTGTGTTGAAGGAGGGAGAGATGCTTCTGTCCTGCGGAACCTCATGGGTTGCATTTTATCCGATCGCTGACCGGAAAAAAGGTCTTGATGCAGGTATGCTGGTGGATCCGTTCCTTTCTCCACAGGGGTGTTATGGGGCAATGTCTTCAGTGTCATCCCTCTCGGAACGTCTGAAGCTTTATGTGGAGCGGTACATCAGCTGTGGAGCTGATTCATTTAGCAAATTGTCTGAACTTGCAAAACGGTGTCCCTCTGGGGCAGGTGGACTTTATATTAATCCGCTGGATGAGCCGGATGACCAAAGGATACTTTCTTATCCAAGGGAAAATATCGCCAGAGCGATCATGGAAGGAACTGTGCGTCTGCTGAAAGAGCGGATGGATAAGTTGGCACAGTATGGTATCCGTGCGAAATCCGCAGTAATGGTAGGCGGTCCGTCGGAGGATCCGTTCTGGGCGGAGCTCATTGAAGAAATCTGCGATATCACGGTAAAGGTGAAACATGGCTCCTTTGCTGGGGCAATGGGTGCGGCAATGATTGCGGGAATGGCTAAGGAATAAATCAGTCACGAAAAGGAGCGGTTATGATCCGGGAAAACAGATTATCAGAGATTAAGTATAAAATGCTATCCGGGGAAAAGGTGGAGATCGTCTGTTTCGGAGACAGTGTTACGGCCGGGCAGACCGGAACCGTCAAATATTCCGAGTATCTGCAGGACATTTTGCGAAGGATTTATCACAATGATCGAATTAATCTGAGCAACTTTGGAAAGGGTGGTCAAACATCAAAGGTTGGTACTACGGTGATTCAGGAAAAGATCACCGTCCCCAACCAATATGATCTGGCGTTTGTCATGTACGGAATCAATGACACATCGACTGCAGTGAGGAGTTACACGATTCAGGAACATAAGGAATACATGGAGCAGTGCATTAGTCATTTGATCGAACATGGTATTGAGGTGATCCTGATGTCATCATCCATCACCTATGGATATGAAGATCAAGGGATGCAGCATGGTGGATACGCCGGTTTTATCAGAAGACGGATTAAGTCGATGGGGCTGGCTGACGTGGAATTGGCCAAAAAGTACAATCTGATGCACATTGATATGGCAGAGGAAATCAATGCGGTGGTAAACGCCATGTTTTATTCCTACCGGGATCTGTTCAACGACGGGGCACATTTTAAGAACACCGGATATAAGCTGATTGCAGATATTGTGGCGAAAAAGCTGGACTGGTTTTGTTTCCGAAACGACCGGTGTAAGAACCAGAGGGTTCAGTTGACGAAAAGTATCTATACCATACATGAAAAGATGGATATGGAGGAGGATGACTCTGTTACCGGAATTCATTTTAAGATGAAAAAGGGTGACCGGCTGTATTTCGACTTTATCAATGAGGTGTACGGAGCCAGACTGGAGTTATATGGAATGAAAGCCCGGGACGGGGCAAAACTGGTTGTATGGTTGGATGAAAACCCGGAAATGGTGGATTTTTCCGGCGATGAGACAGAAGCAATGGCATGTGCATATGATCAGCTTGGCTATGGGTATCACAGGCTTGTAATTGACTGCATGGAAATGGCAGATGAAACCTATGCATATCCTAATTATGTGAAATTGGTAAACGAGTAAAAGAATGCGGAAAGGGGAGGTGCAGATTGCTGCACTGGGATAAGATAGATGAAGAAAACAATCAGAACACCGTATTTTGAAATTGGAACGAAAAATTACATTTATGGAGACACGGTTCTTGAGTATGCCAAGGCTGCTGATGCGGCAGCAGAGAAGTATGACATTGATGTACTGTTTATCTGCTCGCCGATTGAGATCCGCCGTGTTTGCGAGAACACAAAGCACCTGATCGTTTTGGCGCCCTATATGGACACGCTGCGACCGGGAAGAGGAATGGCCGATATTCTTCCGGAGGGCTTGAAAGCAGCGGGTGCTCAGGGCGTGGTGATCAACCACTGTGAGAAACCGATGAGCCTGCCTCAGATGAAGGCGGTAATTGATCGTGCCAGAGAACTGGATATGTTGGTATTTGCCTGTGCGGACACGCTGGCGGAGGCTAAGGCGATTGCTCAGCTTCACCCGGATATCATCAATCCGGAGCCGTCGGATATCATCGGAGGCGGAAACGGAGTGAGCCCGATGGCTTATGTGAAGGATTCCATCCGTGTAATCAAGGACATTTATCCGGACATCATGGTGGAGCAGGCCGCGGGCATTACCAACGGTCAGCAGGTTTATGATTTTATCTTGGCCGGATCTGAGGCGGCGGGTGCTGCTTCCGGCATCATGAATGCGGAAGATCCCATCGCTATGATCGACGAGATGATTGCGGCGACCAGACGCGCGGCAGATGAACTGAAGAAGGGAGAGTAAGATGGTATACAGAGAATCTTTTAAGGTCGAGTCCCGAGACAGAGCGTACACTTTTCATGATGTCACGGCGAAAACCAGAGAAATCGTGGAGAAGTCCGGTGTAAAGGAGGGAATCGCGGTGGTCTATTCCCATCACACGACCTGTTGTGTGATCACACAGGAGTGTGCCTTTGATATGTCAATGACCGGGCTGGAAACGTTACAGCAGGATCTGGTAAATGTGATGGAGAAAATTATTCCTGAATGTCGTTATGAGGGAATGTATCTGCATCCCGGTCCCAAGGCCCTTGCATTTGCTGAGGAGCACGATGAGGATGCGAGAGGCTGCCACAATACGGATGCGCATCTGCGTTCATCCATTATCGGCAGAAGCGAGACCGTCGTGATTGAGGGTGGAAAGCTGGATCTCGGAGAGTTTGGATTTGTTCATTTTATTGATTTTGACAGTACCAGAGGAAGAACGCGTACGGTTCAGGTTATGGTCATTGGGGAGTAAGCAAGGATATTCTTCAGGAGGTAAAGGATGAAACTTACATATGAACAAATCAGTGCCATCTGTCAAGGGGCTGTGAGAAGTGCAGGAACCGAAAACGGTGTTTGCCTGTATCGGTTTACTGAGGAACAGGAAGAACTCTATAAGTGGATTAGTGAGGATTTCTATAGAAAATCGCGAGCCACTGCGGGTGTAAAACTATGTTTTGAAACAAATAGCACTGTTCTCTCTTTGCGTGTAAATGTCAGAGTGGCATCCTCGCGTCAGTATTTTTCCATCGATGTTATGGTGAACGGAGAGCCGGCAGGATATCTAGATAATTTTTCTGATATTGAGATTCCGCAGGATTATACGACGATCCAGTGTCCGCGCGGAGAATTTTCCAAACAGTTTGATCTGGGCGAGGGCACCAAGCAGGTTTGTGTCTACCTGCCGTGGTCCATGGCTGTGGAGATACAGGAACTCAGTTTGGATGATGGCGCTTGGATAAAGCCGATTAAGGCAGCGAAAAAGATGCTTGCTTTCGGCGATTCCATTACCCAGGGTTACGATGCGCTTAGACCGTCCAATCGTTACGCAGCTAAACTGGCGGAAGCTCTTGGCGCAGAGGAGGTAAATAAAGGTATTGGTGCAGAGCGGTTTTTCCCCGCGCTGGCTGAAACGAGAGAGCCGTTTGAACCGGACTATATCACGGTGGCCTACGGCACCAATGACTGGAGCCGGTTAGGGGAAGATGAATTTAAGGAAAAATGTTATGCCTTTTATGCTGCCTTGAACAGAAATTATCCCAATGCCAAAATTTTTGCAATCACTCCAATCTGGCGTAAGGATTACACAGCTGAGAAAACATTTGGTCCTTTTCATAAGGTGTCGGAAGATATTGAAAGTATTGTAAAAGAGTTTGAGAATATCACCTGTATCCACGGATTTGACTTTGTTCCGCAGGATGAAAAGTATTTTGCGGATCTACGTCTTCATCCGAATGACGATGGGTTTGAGGAATATTTCCGGAATCTATACAAAGAGATATTACCGGGGGAGAATCCCGATGAGTTTTCGGTATAATAAGGAAACAAGACTGCCATTACGAATAAAATCAACGATTAAGGAAAAGATAAATCATAAAAAATGATGACTAGAGTAAAAATACACACGATGGAAAACTCGTGTGTATTTTTACTTAAATATTACTTGACCTATCTGACAAGTAATGCTATAATTTTGAGTAAATATACACATTGCATGACTAATGTGTGTATTAATACTAAAATAGAGGGCGAAGAAAAATGGTATTGACATACAAGCAATGTCTTGAAAAATATGGGAGTGATCATTTGATAAAAAAAGAGATTGCAGCGGGAAAACTATTTCAAAAAGAAAAGGGCATTTATTCTTTAAAGAAGAACTGTTCTGAACTGGAAATTATTAGTGTAAAATATCCACGAGCAATAATTTCCGGAGAGAGTGCGTTTTATTATCACGGGCTGACGGATGTTATTCCGGATTACTATTATCTTGCGACACTTAGAACCGATGCCAGAATTAAAGATTACCGAGTAGTTCAAACCTTTTTGAAAAAAGAGATATTTGATATGGGCAGAATAAAAACGAAGTACCAAAATACGGAGATAAATATTTATAGTTTAGAGCGTATGTTAATAGAACTTATGAGATTTAGGAGCAGGCTTCCATTTGATTATTATAAAGAAATTATTTTAAGTTATCGGGGCAAAGTTGAACAAATGGATATTGCAAAAGTGGAAGAGTATGCAGAAAAATTTAGAAATACGAATAAGCTAATGGAAATGATACAGATGGAGGTGTTGTAATGAACAAAAAACAACTAGAACGTTCCAAAAAGAATTGGCTAGATTTGTCGCCAGATGAGGTGCTGGAGAAAAATTTAGCATTTATTTCTAAAATCTGATGGTATAGATATCTTGCGGAACGCTGAAGGGTTCATGTTTGTGTGCTTCCGAAAAGCTGAAAGAAAGGTGGACATGTTGCGGAAACCGGATTGGAAGCATGCGTTCGTCACGCTCTCCCCTTCTCTCAGCATTTTCTGACTGTGGATAACCTTAAGAGATGTCAGATAGTCTGAAAGATTGGTGTTGAAGTATTCCTTGAACAGGCGGGAAACATGTTCCCTTCGGTAGTAAAAATGTTCTGAAACTTCAGTGGTCGTGTTTAACAGGAGATAATGTTCATCGATATATTGTTTGATTTTCAGAATATTATGCGGTATGGTCTGGACTGCACGGTGGGAGATAGTGGCATGACGATTAACCAGACAGAGCAGTCTGGAGATATGGCTGTAGGCCAATAAAGCGGAATCTGCGTATTCGTCGGACAAAATAGCAGTAATCGTTTGAAGTTCCTGATCGAGCGTATCAACCATATTAGGAGGAAGTTCGACACACACAGCATCGTTATAGAGAAAGCTCAACGGAGAGAGGTTTTCTCCGAACAAATTAAAGGCCTCCGCATCAAACAGCAGCACATATCGCTCATAATTGGAGTCGGATAAGAGGCGTCCGGTATGAATGCAGTTCGGGTGAAAAACGATCAGTGTCCCCGGGGAAGGTGAGATATATTGGTTATCGGCAACGAAACCAACGTCACCTTTTCTGGGGATTAATAGTTCATAGTATTCATGTGAATGAAGCTTTTCCGGAAAAGAGACGGTGGTGTAATGGTTTTTGCGAGGGGAAAAGATAAGATGGTCTCCCAGCCAGTAATCAATCCATCCGGCGGCATTCTGATACCGTTTCAGACCGAAGCCGGAGGATAAAAGACAGTAATTTTCGGATTCCGGATGTGTAAGCCTATATTCGTTCATTATGTTCTCCTGTATATCACAAATTCATAGATAAATCACACAAAACGTAATATAAATTTAATTTTGGATAATGTATGCTTTTATCATAGAGCGCGGAATCGACTTTGTCAATTCATATTTGCGCAAAATATGTGATATTGGAGGATGAACAATGGGAGCATTAAGAGAAGTGAAACACAGTACGCAGTTATGTGTAATCGGCGGTGGTCTTGGCGGCATGTTGACAGCCATTGCGGCGGCCAGGCATGGAACCAAGGTGGTTCTGATGCATGATCGTCCGGTGTTGGGAGGAAATGCCAGCTCAGAAATCCGGATGTGGGTCAGCGGAGCAGGTTCCAGAGTGCGCAACCTGCAGGAGACAGGTATCATGGAGGAAATTCTCCTGGAGAATATGAAGCGCAATCCGGAGCGCAATTTTACGATTTGGGACAGCATCTTATATGAAAAGGTAAAATTTGAGGAAAACATCGAGCTTCTGTTAAATTGCAGTTGTTGTGATGCCAAGATGGACGGCAACAAAATTGTCAGTGTAAAAGGGTTCCAGCTTACCACGTACACCTGGCATCAGGTGGAGGCAGAAATATTCGTAGATTCCTCCGGTGACAGTATTTTGGCAGATTTGACCGGTGCAGAGTATCGTGTGGGACGTGAAGCAGCAACAGAATTCAACGAAGAGTTTGGATTAGAGACGGAAGACCGGAAAACCATGGGCATGAGTCTTATGATACAGGCGAAAGAGACTGATCATAAGTGTGAGTTTAAGGCACCTGACTGGGCGTATGTATTCCTTACAGATGAGGAAATGAATAATAAGCCGCACCATTGTCTTGAGCGCATCGGAACGAATTTTTATTGGATTGAGTTGGGCGGAGAGTATGACAGTATCCATGACACGGAAATTATCCGCGATGAACTGCTGAAGATCGCTTTTGGTGTTTGGGATCATATGAAAAATCACGGTGATCACGGTGCGGACAACTGGGAACTGGAGTGGATCGGCTTCCTACCTGGAAAGAGGGAGAGCCGTCGCTATGTAGGTGACTATATACTGACGCAGAACGATATTGAGCAGCATCCCGCATTTGAGGATGAGGTCGCTTATGGCGGTTGGCAGATTGACAATCATCTTCCGGGCGGATTCTTTATGGACGGTAAAGGCGGAAATCATCTGCAGAAGCGGAGATTGACTGAGCCTTACGGTATCCCGCTGCGCTGTCTGTATTCAAAAAATATTGATAACCTGATGTTTGCGGGAAGAAATATCAGTGCAACTCACATCGGTTTCGCCAGCACCAGAGTCATGGCGACGGTCGGTGTGATCGGTCAGGGTGTGGGAACTGCAGCGTCAGTAGCCATCAAAAACGGTATGTCTCCCAGACAGGTCTGCAAAGAAAAAATCAGGGAAATTCAGTCCATCTTGATGGAGGATGATTGTTTCCTGCCCTATCATAGACGAGAGGTTGCTGCGCTTTCAAAGATCGCAAAGCTGACCTGCGATTACGGGGATTGTTCTGCAATCCACAATGGACTGGATCGACGAATTTGGGGAAATGATAACGGATATTATGGCCGGATCAATCAGGCTGTCACCTATACCTTTGATGTGCCCACTCATATCAGTCAGTTTCGATTGGTGGTAGACAGCGACCTGGACCGCGAATATGTGGACGGAAACCCGGACGCACTGAATATTTCCACGGTGCTGTTTAAACCATTATCCCATAATCGAACCACCTTTGGATTCCCCCGTTGCATGGTTAAGGCTTTTAAGATTGAGGCACTAGACGAACAGGGGCAGTGGAAGATTGTATATGAGACCACTGAAAACTATCAGCGATTTATTCGCGAGAAGATCGATGTGACCACAACGGCGATCCGTTTTGTACCTTTGTCCACTTACGCTAGTGAGAGGATATCGGATACCTATGGAAGTGCGACTGCACATATTTTTGCCTTTGAAGTGTGCTGATTACAGTGCGGTGTGAATTGAGAAATATAGAGGTGACGTGATGGAAAATAGAAGATGGATTCCGGGGAAATATAGTGGTGTGCGCTTGATTGCCCACCGGGGATTTACCCCGGCAGCACCGCAAAATTCAATTCCGGCATTTACGGAAGCAGGAATGCGAAAATTTTGGGCCATTGAGACAGATGTGCATCGAACTGCCGACGGGCATCTGGTGTGTATTCACGATGCGACGGTTGACAGCACATACAAAGGTTCCGGAGCGGTAAGAGAGATGACCTTAAAGGAGCTGCTTGAATTGGAGCGAGTGGAACAGGAAGGGCTTAAAATCCCCCTGTTTTCGGAATATCTCCGAATTTGCCGACAGGCCGGGGCAGTACCGTTTATCGAAACCAAAACGGAAGATATCCCGCAGATTTTGCAGGAGACGGCAGAATGGTTTCGGCCGGACGAAGTCGTGATGTCAAGCACGAAATTTCATCATCTGGAGATGGTGCGAAAACTGACAGAGGAAGTGTTCATTCATCACATTTTCAGCGATGAAGATTATGCGAAACAATTAAAACGGATGGGAAAATCCGGGCTGTCATACAAGTACTCCGAACTTGAGGATGTGCCGGCCGGACTGATCGAGCGTACACACGAGCAGGGAATCTGTGTGTGCTTGAGAGCCGGGGATAGTCCGGAAACGGTTCGCCGAATGCTTGAGATGGGACTGGATTATATTCCGACAAACCGGACGGAGCCATCTTCCGTTGATGAAAGAGTCTGAGAAATTCATTCCTCCCAATAAAGCTCCAATTGTTCCTCCGTCAGACTCTCAATAAACTCTTCTTTGACCAACAAAAACTCTTCAAAGTCTTTTAATGTATGGTAGAGCAATGCCCGGTTTTCAAATTCT
>JAFSBP010000317.1 GCA_017437205.1 Lachnospiraceae bacterium | reverse complement strand
GTAGATATAAAGAACAAATGCTTAGGTTTAGTATATCACAGACGTGGTAATCTTGCAAGGAAAAGATTTCATCCCGCAGCCCTTCTTTCCTGTCATTATTTTTCCTGTCCTGCATATTCTGGAAAGGGAAAACCAATCTGACCTGAAAGGAGCTCTATGAAACGATTTCACCTCAAACGTATTCTGACCATGATGCTGGCCGTATTCCTCGCGGCAGCATCTTTAAGCCACATTGCCCTCGCATCTGAAGGCGATGAACCTACTTATGAACGCACCGATTCCTATGTAATCAACTATGCGAAGACTGATCTGGGCGAATATGAGGCCCAGGCTCCCTATCTCTACGCTTCCCCCCACTTCGGCAGGATGGGCATCCGAGACCTGGATACCGGGGAAATGGAGTGGTGGATTACCTCTGAGCAAGTCTATAATCTGATCAATACCACCAAGCTGGCACAGGGCGGCACCGGAGCCTACGCTTCCATCGAAGCCTACTGTACCGATGCCTGCATCAGCGCAGAGAACGGTTACATCTACCGGCGCACTAATTTGGAGGACTGCACTTTCTACGACGATACCACTGCCGGCCGTATCCGTGCAATCTTCCTGAATTCCTTCCCTTACCTCAAGGATATGGCTGCGATTGAAGCATCCGTCAATGCATGGCTCGCCGAAACCGGAGAGCAATACACTCCTGTTTCAGCCCTCACCGGTGCGGAGGCAATCACTGCAACCCAAATTGCCATCTGGACGGTGGCAAACGGCGAGGATGTGAAGCTGGGTTCTCCCTATTATTACTCCGACCCTTACACTGAGGAGGAGTTGACCGGAGAAGTGGTATACATTAGAGACGCTTACGTTGACTGTACCGAAGATTCCCGCGAAACCACCGACAATAACATTCAGATGCTCTACAATTATCTGACCAATCTGTCTCCCGTTGCACCTGCTGAAAAAGCAATCTCCGGCGCTTCTTTCCTCAGCACGGATATGGTTGCAGCGAAGGACGGCGAAGGGTATCAGATATCTGTCACCGCCAATGTAGACGCTGTGGTAAACGACGGGGATGCATTGACTCTGACCGCTATTCTGGGTGATCAAATACACACCACCGCACTGACAGACGGCGAGAAAAATTATACCTTTGTCTTTGACAATGTGACCGATCCCCAGCCTGTCACTTTGGAAATCAACGGCTACCAGACTGTCGCCGACGTTTTCCTCTTCGATGCCAGCGGAGACCGCAGTGCCTCCCAGTCCATGGTCGCATACGATGACAGCCGGCTTCCCGTTCACGCCGAGGCGACTGTTGAGCCTGACCGCATCCTGAATTTCTATAAAACAACCCTGATCCAGACTCCCGGTGCAGAGGGTGAAGACCCTATCACTGAACGGATCCCTCTGGAAAATATTGAATTTGAGCTTTATTATCTGTGCAGTCTGGATGAATATATTGCGAGCCCTGACAACTACCCTGAGATTCCCACGAAAGACCTCATCGCTTCTCAGGAACCCATTGCCACTGTGCGAACTGATGCCCTCGGCATCGCCACCTACAATCTCACCGAAAACGGCCACCCTGACGGCCTCTATCTGGTGATTGAAAAGGAAAACCCTGCCATCGTCTCCCCTGCCGCACCCTTTTACGTCGCTGTTCCCATGACAAACAATTCCGGCGACAGCTGGACCTACACCATCAACATTGAGCCCAAAAACAACGTGGTGTCCGGTCCGCTCATCAGCAAGGATGTCACTGAGATCGACAATAATGAGGACACCTTTGACATTGACCAGCTTCACACCTGGATCATCCGAGGCGGTGTGCCGGTGGACTTTTCCAACGCCGCAGATGCGGACATGGCAGAGAAAATGGAGTATATTATCACCGATACGTTGGATTATCGCCTGACCTACAAGGGCAATATGGTCGTTCGTCTCGGTCTGGGCACCGACAAGGCGGGGCTGGAGGATGTAACTTTGACTGCCGACGAGCATTATGTTCTGACCGCCACCAAAGCTCAAGACTCTGAAAATCACGAGGTAGATCATTTCACTGTATCCCTCACCGCCGCCGGAATGCAGTATATCGCAGAGGCGATCGGTGCGGGCAACAACACCGATTATGAGATCCGCGTGTATTTTGACGCGACGATCAACACCAATGCTGACCTGGCAGTTGATATCCCCAACCGGGCAACGCTGGACTACACCAACTCTGTGGGCTTCCACTTTGACGCAGAGTCCGATGTACCTGTGGTTTATACCGGCGGCATGAACATCTTGAAGTTTGATGCCAAAAATGCCGAGGTCTTCCTGCAAGGCGCAGTGTTTAAAGCGGCACGGCTTGCCACTCCGTCCGAGATCGATGCCGGTCTGAGTCAGACATTAACTGTGGATGGCGAAAAATTATCCGTTGTGTTCGTGGAATTCTACACTGACGCTGCATTGACCGCCAAGGCAGGAACGGTGACCACCGACGCAGACGGAAAGGCGCTCCTCTACGGTCTCGCCTACGGCGATTACTATCTGGTGGAAGTAAAGGCTCCCGACGGCTACAATCTGTTGACCGGACCGGTCAAGGTGACGGTGGATGAGACCAGTCATCTGGAAACATCTGCAATCCGCATCGCCAACAGCAATGAATTCCGCTTACCGGACACCGGTGACATGGGTATCTACGGGTTCATGATCGCCGGAACCCTGTTCCTTCTTGCCGGAAGCATCCTTCTTACACTGTTTATTCTCAGAAAGCGAGCATACACAACCAAATGACTTCGACATCCTGTTCCGATGAAAACTTCACCAGCAAAACAAAGCGGCGGCTGATTCCCAGCCGCCTGCTTCCTATTATCCTAATTTTTGTTTTCTTTTTTATTGGTATCACTGTTCTTTGCTATCCATTCATCAGCAATTATATCAACACGCTCCACAGTTCCCAGGTGATCGAACAATTGGAGCAGGCATTGGAAAATGCCGACGATAAAGAGCTGAGCTACCAGCGTAAGCTAGCCGAGCTGTACAATGAGAGCCTTCGCAATACCGGAGAAAACGTGTCATGCCCCTACAATTATGAGGACATCCTCTCCTTTCCCGGCGGAATCATGGGGTATCTGGACATCCCTTCGATCAACATCCATCTGCCTATTTACCACGGCACCGGTGAGGATGCCCTCGCCAAAGGCGTCGGTCATCTGCCGGACACCGCTTTTCCTATCGGTGGCAAAGGAAATCACAGTGTGCTCACCGGCCACACCGGTCTGCCCAGTGCGAAACTGTTTACTGATCTGACTAAGTTAGGCATGGGCGACCTCTTCACGGTTCATATTTTAGGCAAAACTTTGACCTATCAGGTTGACCAAATAACCATCGTACTGCCGTCAGCGGTGGATGAACTGCTCCCGGTGGCAGAAGCGGATTACTGTACTCTGGTGACCTGTACCCCTTACGGAGTCAATTCACACCGGCTGTTGGTTCGCGGCAGACGCATTCTGACCGACAGCGACGAATAATTTTCGGCCTTATATCTCAGCGTTTACTTCACTTCCCATCAGCTGCTGCTTATTGAACTGCAGTGTATACAACTGATAGTATCTTCCCTTCTGATGCAACAACTCCTGATGATTACCCTGCTCCACGATCACACCGTGGGACAGGACGATGATATTGTCCGCGTGCTGGATTGTGGAAAGTCGGTGGGCCACGATGAGCATTGTTCCGATGTCTTTAATCTTTTCCAGTGAATCCTGAATCAGGATTTCTGTCTCGGTATCAATGTTTGCCGTCGCCTCGTCCAGAATGATTACAGACGGCTTGTGGATGATGGTTCTGGCGAAGCTTAAGAGCTGACGCTGACCGGCGGAGAAATTGTTTCCGCGCTCCCGAACCACCTCATCAAGCCCGTCCTCCAGTTTATTGATGAAGGAATCCGCGTTCACGTAGCGGCAGGCCTCCATCACTTCCTCGTCGGAGATATTCTCCTCCCGCAGAATGATATTGCTGCGGATATCACCGGAGAACAGGAACACATCCTGAAGCATCTGACCGAAATGCTTTCGCAGTGAAGAAATCTTGATCTTCTTAATATCGATTCCGTCGATCAGAATCTGACCTCTTTGAATCTCGTAGTTGCGACAGATCAGGGAAAGGATTGTCGTCTTTCCGGAGCCGGTGGATCCGACAAAGGCCACGGTCTGTCTGGGTTCTACGTGGAAGGACACGCCCTTCAGCACCCACTCATCCGGCTTGTAGGCAAACCAAACATCCTTAAACTCAATCTCACCCTTAATCTCAGTGAGTTCAATGGCATCCTCGCTATCCACCACCTCAGGCACCATGTCCATGATGGTGAACATCTTCTCCGCGGAGGCGAAGGAGCGCTGCAACATATCGAACTGCTCCGCCAGTGTCTGGATCGGGTTGAAAAATTTAGAAATATACATATAGAAGCTAACCACCGTGCTGGCTTCCACGATCTGGCCGAACATCTCAAGGTTTTCAATATATCCTTTTCCACCCATGTACAACAGGCACATAACGGAGGAAATGTAGAGCATGTAAACCATCGGACGGAAAATACCGAACACCATCATCCGGTTCTGCTTCGCCCGCTTCAGATTCCGGCTCTTCTCTAAGAAATCATCCATCTTCCGATCTTCCTGATTGAAAATCTGGGTGATCTTAATTCCGGAAAGGTTTTCGGACAGATATGTGTTAATATCGGTGGTCGCGTCATTTACGCTGCGGTGAACCTTCCGGGAGAACTTACGGAAAATCACCGTAAACAGCACGACGAAAGGCACAAAGCAAAGCACCATCAGCGTCAATGCGTAATTGAGCATGAGCATTGCGCCCAGCACACCGAAGATCACCATCACATTCTTCACCAACGTAACCAAAATATTGGTGAACATGTAAGAGATTGCGTTGGGGTCATTGCTGACACGGGTAACCAGCTTTCCTACCGGGATGTTATTCAGCTGTTCGTGGGACAGCGCCTCAATATGGATAAACATATCCTCCCTTAAGGAGGACAGTATCTTCTGTCCGGTGGTTTGCAAAATCATCGCCTGAGCATAGGTGCAGATCAGGCTGACCACCAAAATGCCCGCGTACACCGCCACGATGGTGAACAAGTAATTCAGTTCAAACTCGCCGCCGACCACATCAATAATATGTCCGATCAACAGCGGGGAAACTAAATCATAGACAATGGACGCCAGCATGATGAAAAGAACTGCGACAAACCGCTTCCAATAGGGTTTCGCATACCGTAAAAGGCGTGCGGTGATCTCTCTATCCGACATGTGGCGCTCGTATTCACGCTCATCTTTCTTCCGTTTTTCCAGCAAATACGCCACCAGGAAAATCACGGTGAAGGTTCCGATGATCGAACCTACGATCAAAATAGGTAACATCTCACGCATGGCTCTCTCCTCCTTCCTCCTCCAGCTTCTGCAAATCTACCATCTTCTTATACTCAGGACAGGTTGCATAAAGCTCCTCGTGTTTTCCGACTGCGGCAAGCTTTCCGTCGTCGATAAACAGAATCTTATCCATCTTCTCGATGGTAGAGATGCGGTGGGCGATCAGGATGGTCGTCTTTCCCGCACGGGTGTCATGGAGATTGTCCAAAATCTTCTTCTCCGTCTTCGTGTCAACCGCGGACACAGAATCATCCAGAATCAAAATCGGTGCATTCTTAATCAGCGCACGCGCAATGGAGATACGCTGCTTCTGACCGCCGGAGACGGTCACGCCGCGCTCTCCGAGCACCGTCTCGTATCCCAACTGAAATTCCTTGATATTGCCGTGGATATCTGCCAGCTTCGCCGCACTGACAATCACATCCCGGTCATAGTGATCGATACCGAAGGCAATGTTGTGCTCAATGGTATCGGAGAACAGGAAATTATCCTGAGGCACGTAAGAACAGCCCTCGCGGACAGAGCGGATGCTCACTGAATTTACATCCTGTCCATCGATAAACAGCGTGCCATCCGGCACATTGTAAGTACGCAAAATCAGATCCACCAGCGTCGTCTTTCCGGAGCCGGTCTTTCCCACCAGACCTACATTCTCGCCGGCATTGATGGTAAAGGATACATTCTCCAGTGCATCGTACTCCCCATCCGGGTAGCGGAAGGTAAGATTTCTGAATTCGATATCACCCCGCACATCGGTAAGCTCTGTCACTCCTTCACGATCCTTCACATCCTGCTTCGCGTCAAGCAGTTCACCGATTCGCGTGAGAGATGCCTTACCGCGGGAGGTCATATCAATAAGCTCCGACACAGCCATGATCGGCCAAACCACACTGGTAAAATAGCCGATAAATTCCACCAGCTCACCGCCGTTAAACACACCACGGTAAACCAGATATCCGCCATAACCCAAAATTACACAGATAATGCTTTCCACAAACAGCGTCACCAGAATACGCATCAGCACGGATGCCTTCGTGTGGTCAATGTTTGCCTTCTCATTCTCCACATTCAACTGCTTGAACGCCATCAATTCCTTCGCTTCCTTGACGAACGCCTTGATGACAGCAATACCGGAAAAACTCTCCTGTGAGAAATCTGACAGCTTAGAGAACGCTGCCTGACGTACATCCCACTTCTTCATCATATATCTGCCCACAACCGTCGCGGATGCCAGCAAAAAGCCCATGGGGATCAGCGAGAGAACCGTCAGCATGTGATCCATCCGCCACATCTTGACAACCGCCATCACACCCAGAAGAAGGGCATCGCAGAACATCATGATTCCCCAGCCGTAACACTCCTGAACCGTGTCCAGATCGTTGGTGAACAGACTCATCAGATTTCCGACTTTATTCACCTGATTATACTCGCGGCTCAAGTTTTTCGCATTGTCAAACATGCGGTTTCTCAAGTCTGTCTCCACCTTAATGCCTGCGCCAAAGAAGGTCACACGCCAAAGGAAACGCCCGAACACCATCGCCAGAATGATCCCCACCATCGGCATACAGACGCGATCCAGCAGAAAATCCATGTCAAATGCGACTTCTGCCCCGTCTATATTCACGTAACCAAGGGTCATTCCGTTAATCACCATCTGGTAGAGGTTGGGGATCACCAACTGCAGATAATCCACCGCTACGAGCGCAATCAGTCCCAGAAACAGTAATCCACTGTACCTGAGATAATATCTGTTAATGTGTTTTCCGAAAATCATTTTTCATCTCCCTGTTCTGTACAAAAACATCGTTTGCAAAAATAAGACCAGCGTTCAGTATATCTCTTTTTAGAGGGGAAGTCAATTCTATTTGAGGTAAAAAACGACGCACAAAAAGACAGCCCAGCGGTGTTTCTCCCACAGGGCTGTACTCAATCGTTTTATTCAGCTGCATTTTCTCTAATGATCTCATTCCAGTGTCAGTTCGCTGATCTCCACGCGGTCTTCAAAGCATTCCATAATATAAAGATTGCCCTCCGAAGAAAGCGCCAACGACGGTAATATATAGTGTGAAGAGCAATCAACCATAGTGTATAATCTAGAACCATATGTCTCACAGTTGATCATATACCTCGGATTCTCAGAAGACACTTCAAGCATATTATAGTAATAAATTTTATCCTCATATTTTCCTAACGTGACTGGGATTCCATCAGATACAGAAATCGTAACATCTGCCAGTTCCTCTCCCCATGACCATTCGTCCTGTACCCAATCATAGTGCATCTCTCTTCTCAATGCGTTATAATCCGTCTCAAAAACCACATAAGTATCTCCAATTTCTAAAACCTCACATAAATCCAGCCTGAACGCCGGAGGGTTTTCTATCGCAATTTTTACACTCCCGTCACTTTTACATATAAATGTTATATTCTGATTATCATCTAATACAGCAAGCCAACCGTTTTGATAAGTCATCGACGAAGGCATCACAATCCCTGTATCTCTATAACCAATCTCTTCATACGTCCCCTGTTTATATACCACTATACGATAATTCGCTTCATCCACAACATAAATCACATCATCTTCTACGGTAAATATACTGGGAAACAATCCCCAAACGCCATTTGAATACTCTCCGAGTTGGCCGTCTTCTTCTCCCCACGCGAATGTATGGAGAGTTTTTTTCAATTCACTCAAAGGAAGTTCATCTTCTATCCACTCCACAACAGGAAGTTCAGTAGACAGCTCTTCGGTCGTAATCTCCGCTGTCATCACCTCACC
>JAFSBP010000316.1 GCA_017437205.1 Lachnospiraceae bacterium | reverse complement strand
TCAAATCAGCCACAATGCCGTCCATGGAAAAAACACCGTCCGTCGCAATCAATTTAATTCGGCAATCCTTCGCCTCCTCAAGCTTAGTGCGCAGATCTTCCATATTATTATTGCGGTAACGGAATCTCTTTGCCTTGCAAAGTCTGACTCCGTCAATGATGCTGGCGTGGTTTAGCTCATCACTGATCACTGCATCCTCATCGGTGAGCAATGTCTCAAACAGACCGCCGTTGGCATCAAAGCACGAGGAATAGAGGATTGTGTCCTCGGTTCCCAAAAATGCACTGAGCTTCTTCTCTAGATCCTTATGCAGTTTCTGCGTTCCGCAGATGAAGCGGACCGAAGAAAGCCCGTAACCGTATGTGTCGTAACTCGCCTTGGCCGCCTCTATCACCTCAGGGTGATTCGCCAGCCCGAGATAATTGTTCGCGCACATGTTGATCACTTCTTTTCCGCCCTGCAGATTCACCTTTGCGCCCTGAGGGGAGATGATCACCTTTTCATTTTTGGTAAGCCCCTCTTTTTCAATGTTCTCGCAGGTATTTTTAAATATTGACAACGCTGTCATCATCCCAAGGTCCTCCAGTCCAAAATCACTTTGCCGCTGCTTCCACTGTTCATCGCAGCAAAGCCTTCTTCAAAATCCATGACCGACATCCGGTGTGTAATGATTTTCGAAATATCCAGACCGCCTTGGAGCATCGCGGACATTTTATACCAGGTCTCATGCATCTGTCTTCCGTAGATTCCCTTGATGATCAGTCCGTTGAAGATGATCTTTGACCAGTCCACCCGGCTGTCACTCTTTAACAATCCCAGCAGCGCGATTTTTCCGCCGTGGATCATGTGATCGATCATGGTATTTAACGCGATCTCGCTTCCGGACATCTCCAAGCCCACATCGAAACCTTCTCGGATATTCAGCTCCTCCATCACATCAGAAAGCTTCTCTTTCGCCGTGTTGACGGTATACTTGATTCCGAGCTTTTTGGCAAGCTCCAACCGCTCATCCTTGATATCCGTAATGACCACATATCTTGCGCCCACGTGCTGGCACACCGCCGCTGCCATAATTCCGATAGGGCCCGCTCCGGTGATGAGAACGTCCTCACCGGTCAATTCAAAGGAAAGTGCCGTATGTACCGCATTTCCAAAGGGATCGAAAATCGCGTACATCTCCTCCGGAATGTTTTTTTCGCACCGGCGTACATTTTCCTGCGGAATTACCAGATACTCCGCAAATGCTCCGTCACGGTTTACACCAACTCCAACGGTATCCTTGCACAGATGACCGTTTCCCGCCAGACAGTTTCTGCATTTTCCGCAGACGATATGCCCCTCACCGGATACCAACTCTCCAACTTTCCAGTTAGTTACACTTTCACCAACCTCAACGATTTCGCCCACATACTCATGACCAATAATTCGCGGTGTCTCAATGGTCTTCTGCGACCACTCATCCCAGTTGTAGATATGAAGATCTGTCCCGCAGATTGCCGTTTTATGTATCTTGATCTTCACATCATTCGCCCCTGTAGACGGTTCAGGAACATCCTCCATCCATAATCCTCTTTGCGGATACTTTTTTACCAGTGCTTTCATCATCAACCTCCGTTATATTCTACTTAATGTTTCTTTCATCCGGCCAATAAACTCCCCGGTCACATCGCTTACACTGCGCTCTTCATTCAAAATGTATCCGATGATATAAATCTCCTCGCTCTGAAGGGGAACACTGACAATATCGCCCTTATTTAATGCGGAGGGCATAATCCCGGTTCCGATGGTGTATGCGTCGGTGATCATCAGCAGATTCATGAGCGTTGCTCTATCACTGATCTCAATGTGCTTATCCATATACGAAACATCCATCAGCTCTTCCGTAAAATATGAACTGTTGTGTTCACCCTGCTCATAAGAAACATAAGGATACTCTTTTAATTCCGAGTAGGTCAGCTGTTCTTTCGATGCCAACGGGTGTGTCTTCCGAAGAAACACGTGAGGTGAAACACTTAACACTGAAGTAAACGATAGCTTTCTTCTGCCCAGATAGCGCTTCATAATTTCATAATCACTGCCCTTGATGGCAATGATCCCGATATCGCTGTGTGCTGTTTCGACCTCGCGGATCACATTGTAGGTCTCGATTTCCCGGATGGAAAAACGATAACTCTGCATCTGCGTTTCATTTAACATTTTTCCGAAAATATCCGCAATAAAGTCATAGTGCTGCGTAGCAATATACAGCTTCTGCTGAATTTGCTTGCTGTTATATCTCTCCAACACAAAATCATTGTTTTCGCAGATCTGTTTCGCGTATTTGATAAACTCTGCGCCCTCATCCGTCAGATACACTCCGTTTCCGGAGCGTTCGAAGATTTGAATGTTAAGCTCCTGTTCCAAGGACTTGATGCTGACCGAAAGAGATGATTGGGCAACAAACAGCTGCTTTGCCGCCTCGCTAAAGGAGCCTGTCCTCGCTATCTCTGTCACATATTTACATTGCAATATTGTCATCGTCTTGCCTCTCCCCGTTAATTCTTACTTTTTAATTATATCCAATGCGCATCGGTCTGACAAATATATATTTTCTATCGCAGGCATTCAAAAAAACGCGCCGGAGTTTTCGCCCCGGCGCATAAATATCATACCTATTTTATATATTACTTAAATCTCCACCGTAATCTTCTCCAGCTTCCAGATTTCATCCACATACTGCTGAATGGTTCTGTCAGAGGTGAACTTTCCGGAGCAAGCAATATTCAAGATCGCCGCTCTCGCCCACCATTTGGAGTCGCGGTAAGCTACCTCCACTTTTTTCTGCGCTTCTGCGTAGGAGCGGAAGTCTTTCAGAATGAAGTAGCGGTCTGCCTTGTCGGTGGTCAAGGTGTTCAACAGAGAGTTGTACAGCGGGCGGAACAGCTCGGGATCATCGGGAGAATAGAAGCCGTTGATCAACTGCATCAGCACGCGGCGGATATCCTGATCGCTGTTGAAGATATCCATAGGATTGTAACCGCCGTTCTTCTCGTAAGCGATTACCTCGTCGGAGCTCAGACCAAAGATGAACGCATGCTCTGCGCCAACCTCCTCCACGATCTCCACGTTCGCACCGTCCATGGTTCCCAGCGTCAGGGCGCCGTTTAACATGAACTTCATGTTACCGGTACCGGATGCCTCCTTGCTGGCGGTGGAAATCTGCTCGCTGACATCGCTGGCCGCGAAGATCCACTCTGCATTGGATACGCGGTAGTCCTCAATGAAGACCACCTTGATC
>JAFSBP010000315.1 GCA_017437205.1 Lachnospiraceae bacterium | reverse complement strand
TCAATGCAAATCTTTTTACTCATATCTTTCCTTTATAAGAAAACACATGTTGTTCTTATTGACAGGGTATGCGGAAAACAAGAGTGTGGTGAATCACTGTAAATTATTTGTACTCATTACACAACAGATACATCGGCTTCTCGTCTTCCTCAATCGCAGGAAAACGTCCCACCTGATCGTAGAACCGATTGTCAGCCGCATCATCGTTGGTCATAGATACTTCCGCCACCAGAACCGTACCCTTTCCTTCCTCGCCCCAGAAGCGGTGGTAGAGACCTTTTGTCAAAGTAATACTCTCTCCGGGAGTCAGTCGGACAATATGTCCTGCCGGAAAGGTATGCTTCACTCCGTCCATGGTAACCACCACGTCGGTGTCAGAAAGTCCCTCATCTTCAGTGGAATTATACAGCTCAATCATCAGATTTCCACCACCGCGGTTGATGATGTCCTCCATCTTGTTCCAGTGGAAGTGCATGGGGGTAATCTGCTTTTCCTTCACAATCATCAGCTTCTCCGCATAAGTCTTCGGGTACTCGTCTGCTCTCTTCTGGTTGCCGTTTCGCAGGGTGATCAGGAAGAGACCGATCTTGTCAAAGTCCCCCTGACCGAAATCGGTGATATCCCAGCCGAGCATATTGTCTTTTATTTCTTGTGTCTCATCGCCTTTTGTTTTCCACTCATCGGGTGTCCATAAACAGAACGGCGGCAGGGCAATCTTATACTCTTTAAATAACTCCAGTGCTTCCTTCATTGATTGGTTGATTTCTGAACGTTTCATCTTTGCCTCCTCAAATTACATGCAATTTTATTCCCTTAATCTTACAGAAGTTCTTCAGTTCCTCCACATAATCGCCGTAGCCGACCATCCAGTGATGGCCCACGCCATTCGCCATGATCTCCTCGTTGATCTGGTTGACATCCTTCTCAAACTTCACAACAGTGGGATTTCCGGGGAACTCCATTCCACAGGGAATTGCTTCCCCCTTCATCACTGCCATACGGAAGCCTTCACCATGGCCGCACATGTTGACCAACGTAACGGTTCCGGGCTTCATCACAAAGCGGGCACAGACTCCGCTCTCCGCCAGACGCACCGGTGCCAGTTCGATCTCACCGCCCGCAATGGAAAATCCTGACGATCCACAGTGTGCAAAGAGGATTGTGTTCTTTTCCTCATCCAAGTATAACAGGACGGTGTTGTTTACCGGCTTTCCGCTCAGTTCATACAGAACCTTCATGCTCAACGCACTGGTCACATCGCCCTCGCAGGAGCCCACTACTCCTTCCTCCGCCAGGAGGGAGTAGCCCAGACAAACCTTACCCATGTAGGTGGTGTAGCAGCTCACTGCCAGCGCTTCCAGTTCATACTCATCCACCAAACCCTTTAACGCGCTGTAATATTTCATGGACTCAAGCATACTTTCCTTTGCGGAAAGCACCTTGCAGGGTCTCAATATTTCCTTTTTACTTTCTAGGAGTGCCTCTGCTTCCTCATCGGTCATTGCCTCCACCTTTTCCAGCATCTCGCTCTCCAGCAGATTGATCACCCGCGCACCCAGCTTCTGCTTGATGGAAAACTCGTCGAATGCGATCTCGGTCATACCTTTCACACGGCCACCGATGGAGCCGACTCTCACCTTGCCCATACAATTTGCCAGTGCATAGGCAGTGGCAATCTGAAGCGTTTTCTTCGCACAACGCACATCTTCTGCCTCGCCGTACACGAACTCATACCCCTTGCCGATATCAGTGAACACCGCACCGATCTGATGTGCACAACACAGGGAACCGGTATCTACGGCAGGGTACGCACGGATAATTACCGGTTTTTCAACATAAGATAAAAGATCCAAAAGATGGTGATCCTCACTCCATGTCGCCACGCAGATCAAGAGAACATCTGCATCCATTGTTTTCAGTCTCTTAGCAGCCTCTTTCACCGTCTCCAGATCGTGAAGCACCACACCCACGTTCTTACAGTCAGCTCCACCGGCGATCAGGACGTCCGCCGTTTGATTCAGCAGATTCTCCGCATTGTCATAGCCTACTTCAAAAGGATGGGCAAGACCCACCGCCGCAATATTTACCTTCATCATTCTCC
>JAFSBP010000314.1 GCA_017437205.1 Lachnospiraceae bacterium | reverse complement strand
TTTGTTCCACCGGAATGGTTCGGGGAGGATGTGACGGAAGACGGGCGATATCACAATAGTTTCATGAGCGGGCTGAAGTAATGAGGACGGGGAGTACAGAGATTAACTCGAAAAACACGCTCCCGCTCCGCTCCTCCTCGCAGCGGCACTAAGTTCATCCATCGCCTTACGGCTCGGATTCACTAAGGGCCGGCGGTCGGAGAGGGTTTTTCTCTGTTAATTTCTGCACTCCCCTGTCTCAGTTACTTTCCGCTCATCAGTAACGTTGCTCCCGAAAAATCACTCCAGATAGTCCAGTGGGTCGATAGTATTTTCTTTACAGTACATCTGGACGTAAAGATTGTCCCCCTCCACTACATAGTAGCGGGTGGGTGCTGCCACCGACGCAATCTGCGTTCCGCGGGCCACGTAATCGCCCTCGCTTACCTGCAGGTCGGTCAGTTGACCAATAATCATGCCGTAGCCGTTGCCCAGTTCCAGCTCAATATAGCGACCGATTTTTGCATCTTCGCCCAGCCCCGCGACTTTGGCGTCAGCAGGCGCCGTGACGGGCGTTCCCGCCTCACTCTGAATCTGGATGGCAGGGCTGCATTTGTACTGCTCAAGCGTGGGGAAATACACTGTGCTATCCATACTGTAATACTGGATGACGTTTCCCTTCACCGGCCAGCCAAGTGTCTGTCCTTCGGCGAAGTTTAAACTGTGGATCTGGGTTCCCACCACTGGCACGTTTGGTGTCTCGTCCTTCGGTTCAGACACCGGCGGATTTTGGATCACCGGAGGTAATTTTTCCGGTTCTTCCTCTTTTTCGGGACTCTCCGTCTCCTCAGGAGTCGCATCTACCTCCCAGCGGTCCTGAACTTCTTCCTTCGTCTCCTTCTCGCTCTGTGTCGGCTTCGTGGGCACCGTGTTCGGATCTTTTTCCAACACAGGCTCTTTCGTTTCCGGAATTTCAAGCTGCTGGTCTGACGATTCCAGCCCCGGATCCGGCTTCTCTTGTGTTCTATTTCCGGACCAGACAATGAAGGCTGCAGCTACCGAAACTGCCGCGATTCCTCCAATAATCAAAGTCCTCCATGTATTCTGTTTTCTCACAATCATCACCTCGGTAATAGTGTTACCGGATGTTTGCGTTTTATTCGTCCCTTTTCCATATTTCTATCGTTACATTTTGAAAATAATATTGCAAAATCTGCAGTGCCGTTTTTCCTTCCCTCGCAAGATAATTCGCTCCGTACTGACTCATGCCGTACCCATGTCCCTGTCCAAGACAGACGATACTCAATCGATTTTCTTCCGGCCATTGAAACGAAAATGCAGTGGATGGCAATGACAGGCACTCTGCCAGCTCCTCGCCCTTTGCAATCACCGTCCCCACCAAAATCTCCTCCACGTACCCGGCTTCATCCCTCTTAAGAATCTGCAAACCGGTTTTCAGAGATCCTTCCGACAGTTCCAAGCCCCATTTGGCATTGATTTTTTGAAGCAGAACAGCGCTGTTATAATCAATGACGGTAATATACCCTTCCGCATTTCTGTCCCATTCACTGTCCACCTGCCGCAGATAGGGATACTCCTCACCAAACATCCTCGTCTTTCCCGCACTGACCGGATGATACATTCCCACCGCCAGCGCTCGCTGGCAGGTCATCACCAGCCCCTTACTCTCCACCGCTGCCCGGTGAAATATATCCGCAGCTTCCGGACACCCTTCATTTCTCCAACATGCAGTCCGCTCCTCTTTTGTCAGATATTTAAGCCCAAGTTCATCCGCTGAAAGGTTTGTCCGCTCACCCAGCACATGATAATAATACGTCCTATTCAGAATCATCTGTGCCTTCACCGCCTCCGGCGCATAATTTCCCGGCAACTGAGCCGCAGTGATTCCAATCAGATACTCCTGAAGATCAATATTTTGCTCCCCGTCTATGCTAACGTTTCCCGAGGTTTCCCCGTAATCCCCGGACACCGGCAGGGAGCCCTCTTTCCTAAACAGCAACGTGATGATCAGCGGAATCATCACGATGAACAGAAAAATCACCAAACGGCCTGTCATTTTTTGCTTCATACGTCCGCCTCCAATCTAAGACAGTGTATGAATAAGTGTGCAACTTTATGCTCCTCTTTCACTGCATAGACTATCTCGCCCTTCCTGCCGCCATGTTTAACAGATACACTTTCTTTGCCCCACCCAAAAGCAACACCCGCGTGCAGGCTTCCGCCGTGCTTCCGGTGGTGTAGATGTCATCAACCAAAATCACGGTCTTTCCAGCCAATTTATCTGTGTTCTTCACTGCAAACGCTTTCAGTAGATTATTTAGCCGCGCCGCACTGCCCAGTTCTTTCTGTGGCAATGTATTTTTTATTCGCTTCAGCACGTCCGTCCTCACCGGAATGTCCAACCGCTCCCCCAGACGCTTCGCGATCAATTCTGCCTGATTAAATCCGCGCGCACGCTTTCGTCTGGGATGAACCGGCACCGGGACAAAAAAGTCTGCCTCCATCCGTAATATCTCCTCGCGCAATCCCGCTACTGTCTCTGCTGCCAGATAGTCCGCATTGTCACATTTGCCGTGATATTTCAGCGCGGTCAATATCTTCCTCGCCACACTGTCATAATTCATCAATACCAAGCCACGGGTATAATGAAACGTTTTCTTCTCGCATCCGTCACAATACTCTGCCTCCTCCGAAAACAATTGTTTTCCGCATTTTAGGCAGCGCGGTTCTCTCACCAGACTTACCCGCTTCCGGCAGGCAGGACAGATTACTGCGCCCTTCGGCATGATGATTCGGTCGCAGACAGGGCACTTTCTGGGGAATAGTATTTCCAGCAGACTGTCTATTAATTTTCTTAATTTCATGTTCATCACCCCACCACAAACGACACAATCTGCTCATCCAGCGATGAATACCGTTTCTGCTCCAGCCGGTTATCGATCATTCCCGCAAAGGAGCTCTGAAGTCCCACGATACAGACGCATTTTTTCGCTCTGGTCACCGCCGTGTAAAGGAGATTCCTCGTCATCAGCATTCTCGGCCCGCTGTGCAGCGGGATCACCGCCGCAGGATACTCACTTCCCTGTGATTTATGTATGGTGATGGCGTAGGCCAGTTCCAGTTCCTCCACGTCCTTAAAGGAGTAATGGACTGTCCTGCCCTCGTCAAACTCCACCGTCATTTCCTCCGCAAAAAGATTGATCTCTCGAATCACACCCATATCACCGTTGAACACGCCGGTTCCGGCGTCCACAGGGATTCCGTAGCGGTTGGTGATCTCCCACTCGGTCTGATAGTTGTTCTTCACCTGCATGACCTTGTCGCCCTCGCGGAAGATGCCGTGGGCGAACTCCCTCTCCCGCTTATCCTCCGTGGGCGGGTTCAAGAACTGCTGCAGCACGATATTCAGATTCTCCACACCCAACGTTCCCTTTCGCATAGGCGTCATCACCTGAATATCCATCGGCTTCGCCTGCACATACGGCGGAAGCTTGTCCCTAACCAGCCCGATCACCGCATTCAAAATCGACTGGGGATCATTTCGGTGAATGAACAGAAAATCCTTGCTTCCGGGAGACGTGTCGATCTGCTCACCGCGATTGATCCGATGGGCATTGACAATAATATCGCTGGCTGCTGCCTGCCGGAAAATCCTAGTGAGACGTACCACAGGAAAGGCTTCCGAGCGGATAATATCTCTCAGCACATTTCCCGGTCCCACACTGGGCAGCTGGTTCACATCGCCCACCAAGATCAGTTTGGTTCCCGGTATAATCGCACGAAGAAGGGCATGCATCAGATTGATATCCACCATACTCATCTCGTCAATGACAATGGCATCGCACTCCAACGGATTCTTCTCATCTCTGGCAAACCGCCCTTCGGAGACCGATTCGTCCTGACCGCCGGAAAGCTCCAGCATTCGGTGGATCGTCCGCGCCTCACGGCCTGTCGCCTCGCTCATCCGCTTTGCCGCGCGCCCGGTGGGTGCCGCCAGATAGACCTCCATATCCTCCTGCTCCAAGTAATGCAGGATTGCCCGAATCGTGGTCGTCTTTCCCGTTCCGGGACCTCCGGTGATGATCACCAGACCGTTTGTCGCCGCCTCACGCACCGCACTTCGCTGCAATTCATCCAATTCCAGCTTTTCTTCCTTCTCAATCTTTCGAATCCGTGTATCCAAAACTGACGGAGATGATTCAATCCGCAGATTCAGATCGGTCAACATCCGCGCACAGTTCATCTCCATATAGTAATACTTGCTCAAGTACACGCGACGGATTCCCTCTGCTTCGCGTACAATAATTTTTCGCTCCACGGTCAGGTCCATGATCTGCTTTTCCAGTGATTCGAGCCCTACATTCAACAATTCCTGCGTCAGGGAGAGCAATTCACTCTCAGGCAGATACAGATGGCCGTTTCCAAGCGCCTGCTG
>JAFSBP010000313.1 GCA_017437205.1 Lachnospiraceae bacterium | reverse complement strand
GACGCATGGAAGTCTGACGATACACATCACTGGCATGTATGCAGCACTGAAGGATGCGGTGATGTGATTGAAGATACTGTGGAAGAGCATATCCCGAACCATGAGGGCGGCGCGACAGAAGAATATGCGATCAAGTGTACAATCTGTGGCCGTGAACTGGAAGCAAAGTTAGATCATGAGCATGTTTACGACCAGGAAGTTGTGGCAGAAAAGTACAAAGTTTCTTCTGCAACTTGTCAGGAATTCGCAGTTTACAAGAAATCCTGTAAGTGTGGTGATGCAGGTGCAGAGACCTTCGAAGATATCGATGCAGGTAAAGCGGACCACAGGTGGAATACGAAGTGGACGGTAGATGAAGACGGTCACTGGCATACTTGTAAGACAGATGGTTGTACTGAGATTGAGGGTTACGCGAAACATACTCCGGACTATGAGGGCGGCGCAACAGAAGATTACGCTGTGAAGTGTGAGGAGTGTAAGTATGTGATCGAGGAAAAACTTTCTCATGAGCATGTTCCGGGGACGGAGTGGAAGAAAGACAATAGTTACCACTGGCTCGTTTGCGAGAAGGAGACTTGTGGTGCTGTGATCGCAGATTCCAAGGAAGCTCATGTGGACACTGACAATGACAAGAAGTGTGATGTCTGTGATTATGAGATCCCGGTTGTAAAGCAGGAGGAAGAGGAAGAACGTCCGTATGGCTGGATCAGAGAAGCAGCGAAGTGGTATTACTACGATGACGGCAAGAAGGTAAAAGGCTGGAAGAAAGTAGGAAAACACTGGTTCTTCTTTAATACAACATACCCGGATTATAAAGCAATGCGGACTGGCTGGCTTTTCGATGAGGGCAAATGGTATTATCTCGCCGAAAATGGTGTGATGAAGACCGGATGGAGAGAAATCGGCGGCAAGTGGTATTATCTCGGACAGTCCGGCGCCATGAAGACCGGTTGGTTCTTCGACCCGAACTACAATGCATGGTATTATCTCCATGACGAAAATGGTGATATGCTTGTGAACACAACAACACCGGATGGCTACTATGTTGGCGCAGACGGTAAGTGGGTTCAGTAGCGATTTAGACTAACGAAAGGGCGTTGTCGGCTTCTTTGTAAGCTGACAGCGCCCTTTTTCAAATGGGGACCAAGCCTCAGAATGTTGCGGAAAAGAAATATGCGTGATATAATTATGATGTCTGAAAGGAAATCCCCTTTCTAAAAAAGTCTATTATTCTATTGTCTGGGAGCAGACAGTTACAAGGCGTTTCGCCTTAAAAGCCGAATAGAAACGATATGGGTAGTCAAGGAGACTTGATAAAGAAAATTGAAGGAGGTATATTATTATTGTGAGCACAAATTCATCGTCAGGTGAGGTGCGACAGTCAAAAAAAGAAAAAAGGCAATCGCAATCACGGATATTGCTATTCAAAAAGTAACAAAGGTTAATTTTGATGGTTTCTCAGAAAGTGAGAATGATTTAATCTGGAGATTCCATCGACTGCTTTTACGTTTAGCAAAAGAATTATGTGACAAAAGAGAAAATAATGGATACGAGTATGGTATTATTGTAAATATTAATACATGAGAACATATTGAAATCACAGGAACTTTGGGAGGAGTACACATCGATTCTAACAGAGAAGCGAAATATGCTTTAGAAAATGGAAATAAAAACTCTATTTTATATATGCACAACCATCCAAGCACGGGGACATTTTCTGCTACTGATATAAAAACATTCTTATTGAACGATGCAATATTTATTATGACTGCTGTTGGAAATGATGGATTTGTATATAGCATCCAGAAAACGAATAAAGTAGATGCATATAGTTTTTTGTCTGATTATTTTAATGAAGTGGAGCACTACAAAGAGTTGGGATATTATAATGATGCAACATTGGCAATTCGGCAGATGTTGAAAAATGCATCGAAATATGGTTTGATTTATATGAAGGGGGGAATGTAGGTATGACATCTGATATGGAGAGAAATGAGATTCAGCAAATAAGAGAGCAAATGGTGAAAAAATCAGCAGATGGTCGAAGCGTGCGTACGGCAGATGAAAGGCTGAAAGAGCGAATGATTCATGAGAATGCAATGAAATTAGGAATTAACTTGAAAATGACCGATAGTGCAGAGAAGGAAAATAACTATCGCAATTTAGCTCTTTTATATGTTTTGGAAGGAAAGGAAGTACCTGAGGATTTATTGGAAAAAATTATATTAGAAGATCAGAGGCAGGAAGAAAAATCGTGTTAATGTAATCAAATAGGATAATAGACTTTGGGGAGCGTTACTTTTTGCAACGCCCCCAATTTTTCTTAGCTTAAGTGATTTGATACTCTTTTAGGAGAAGTTCTAGGTATTCAGGATCTGCGGCTGCCTTTTTCAGATCATCGATACGAGAATCATCGAGGAGACGCTGGGTGAGAGTGGCGAATTCAGCGCGGCCGTGAGTGGTGCCCTCGCTGAGACCGGTAGCATGACCCTCGCTGAGACCAGCAGCATGGCCCTCGCTGAGACCGGCAGCATGACCCTCGCTGAGACCGGCAGCATGGCCCTCGCTGAGACCGGCAGCATGGCCCTCGCTGAGACCAGCAGCATGTCCCTCGCTAAGACCGGCATTATATCCCTCCGTACGACTCTCCTTTTTTTCAAGTTTTAGATATTTCTCCAGATCAAATTCTTCCAGAATCATATTTTTCACCTCCGAGCGGTGGCGTTGCAGGAAGTTTTTTAGAATGTTTTGATCGATACAGTGATCTACAGCCTGGTCCACAGAGTCTGGGAGTGGGAGTTTCTGCCGAAGACCAACACGAATCTGTTCAATCAGATACGAGTATTCGTAAAGCTCCCGACATGCCTCCATCAGCTTTTGGTTATGACCGTAGTTGATATTGATCATGGTTGCTGTACATTCTAAACATGCTTCTTCGCCGTCATGTGTTCCTACCTCCATTTTACTAAAAGGTCATTAAGTTGTAAATGTTGTGGAAGTTGAATTCAGAAATAAAAATCAGAATTT
>JAFSBP010000312.1 GCA_017437205.1 Lachnospiraceae bacterium | reverse complement strand
CTCGGACACAATTTTCCTTTTTATCTGCATTTTAAGGGCGGAAAAGGAATTGCTTCCAGTTGGGGGCTTGCACTTGCAATTGATTGGAGAATGGCACTTGTTGCGATCCTGGTCTTTGGTGGAACCATGTTCATCACCAAATATGTATCACTGGGTTCTCTTTTGGGATTATTCTCTTTTGCGGTGATGTGGTTTGTGTTACTATTGACTGACGGGATAACAATGACAGTTGCTCAGGTGGAAGCGACGATACTTCTATTCATTGTGATTGCCCTGGGTGTTGTCCGACATAAGGCAAATATTAAGCGTCTGCTAAGCGGGACAGAAAACAAGATTGGTCAGAGAGTAAAGATGCCGGAGGCAGATAAATAATACGGATGCATGAGGTGACGGTGATGCGCGATTGGAATGGAAAACCATACCATTCTCTCGATTATGCGTTAAAGGCCGAGTTTGGAGAAAAAGTGTACAAAGCCGCCTTAAATGGCGGCTTTACCTGTCCGAATCGGGATGGAAAGCTTGGAACGAGAGGATGCATTTTTTGCAGCGCTGAAGGATCTGGAGATTTTGCGGCGTCAGTTAAACTTTCAATCACGGAACAAATTGATACCGCTATCAAGGCGATACGAAAGAAGACTACTGCAAACCGATTTATCGCATATTTTCAATCGTTTACCAACACTTACGGTCCTATCGACAAGATGCGCCGGTTATTTGCTGAAGCCATCCATCATCCGAACACTGCAGTTCTTTCTGTTGCAACGAGACCGGACTGTCTTTCAGATGAGGTGCTTGAATTGCTTTCTGAGCTGAATCAGATCAAACCGGTGTGGGTAGAGCTTGGGCTTCAGACTATTCATGAGAAAACCGCAGAGTGGATGAGACGTGGCTATGGGCTTCCTGTCTTTGCGGAGGCAGTAAAGAAACTACGGGAAAGAAATATCACAGTGGTTGTACATGTGATTCTTGGCCTGAAAGATGAGACGAAGGACATGATGTTGGAAACGATTCGTTATCTGAATCATATGGATATTCAGGGAATTAAGCTACAGCTTTTACATGTGATTGAGGGTACGGATTTGGCAGATGAATATCTGCAGGGAGCGCAAAAAGCATTGTCAAAAGAAGAATATATTGACCTTTTGATTGCCTGTTTGGAAAATTTATCACCTGATATTGTGATTCACCGCCTTACCGGCGACGGTCCGAGTGATCGTTTAATTGCTCCTATGTGGAGCGTGAGAAAGCGGGAAGTGCTAAATCAGATACACCACGAGATGAAACTGCGAGAGAGCTTTCAGGGAAAGTGTTTTACTTTAAATTGAATAACGAAAAAGTCAGCCCTCCCCGCGGATATAATCCTACGGAGAGGACCGACTCTTCATTGCCCGAAGTTTGATGATATATCAGTCCGGGCTAGCGGTATCCGATTTTCTTATCGGGTCTTACCGGCCATCTGCTGCTCCTGAGCCTCGATCATCTTCTTAACCATATAACCGCCTACAGAACCGTTCTGGTAAGAAGTAAGGTTACCGTTGTAGCCGCCGTTGGACAAGGGTACACCCAGCTCATCTGCAACTTCCATCTTGAATCTGTTCAGTGCCTCTTTTGCCTCAGGGACATTGACTTTGTTAGAATTAGAACTTGCCATTTTCAGACACCTCCTTGTTTTTGCGTTAACCGGTCGTTTCTTTCTTCCGGTTACACAGCTATTATGTGCAGGCAAAAACGAAATACACTGGGAAGTTTTTGGTCAGATTACAGATTTTGTCAATCTTTTGGTTGACGCATGGACGAAGATAACGTAAAATCATTTAGTAAGAGTATTATGTGTAACAGATGGAGAAAAGTTTAAAAGCATGAGAGTAATTGCGGGAAAAGCGAGAAGAATATTGTTGAAAACTGTCGAAGGATTGGATACTAGACCGACGACTGATCGAATAAAAGAAACTTTATTTAATATTTTACAGCCTGATCTGCCGGGAGCGAGAGTGCTTGATCTGTTTTCAGGGAGCGGTGCGCTTGGGATTGAAGCGTTGAGCCGCGATGCGGCATATGGCGTGTTCGTGGAAAATTCGCCAAGAGCACTTCAGTGTATCCGAGAGAATCTTTCAGCTACCCGTCTGGAGAATCAGGCGAGAGTTCTGGGAATGGATGTGCTCAGTGCACTTTCAAAGATGGAAGGGAATGAAGGGGTTTTTGATGTGGTGATTATGGATCCTCCCTATCGCCACGATCTCGAACTCAATGTACTGCGATATCTGAAAGAATCAAAATTGATTGACGAGTACACAGTCATTGTAATTGAAACAGCACTTGAGACAGAACTTGATGCAGCCAAAGAAATGGGCTATCATATATATCGAGTAAAGGATTATAAAACCAACCGTCATTTCTTTTTGCAGAGACAGGATGGAGAATAAACAGGAGCGAAAATAGAATGTACACAGCAATTTATCCCGGTAGCTTTGATCCGGTGACAAAGGGACATTTGGACATCATTGATCGTGCATCAAAGGTGACCGATAACTTAATTGTTGCAGTTTTAAATAATGGTGCAAAAAATTCATTGTTTTCTGTGGAAGAACGTGTTAAGATGTTAGAAGAAGAGACCGCGCATCTTAATAATGTCACAGTAAAGTCGTTTGCCGGACTGTTGGTGGACTTTGCCGCGGAGTGCAATGCAAACATGATCATTCGCGGACTGCGTGCAATCACTGATTTTGAGTATGAGCTTCAGATGGCTCAGACGAACCGTATCTTGAATCATAAGGTGGATACATTCTTCTTAACTGCAGGTCTGGAGTATGCGTACTTAAGTTCCAGTACAGTGAAAGAAGTGGCGAAATTTGGTGGTGACCTCTCCGCTTTTGTGACACCAAAGGTGGCAGAGCAGGTAAAGAAAAAAATAAATTCATAAAAAATGCGCTGTTTATAACAGTGATGTATATAACAAGGAGAGAAAAAGATGAGTAAGAATATGCGCAACGAGCATCTGAAGAGCCGTATTGAGCAGCTGATTGAGGAGATTGAGACCTATATCGATAGCTGTAAGCCTCAGGCATTGAGCGGTGGTCGCAAGATTATTGTGGACAGAGACGAGATGGAGGAGCTTTTGGTTGAGCTTCGTATGCGGACCCCTGATGAGATCAAGAAGTATCAGAAGATCATCAGCAATCAGGAAGCCATTCTTGCCGATGCTAAAAAACAGGCAGAGTCTATGGTTAACGCTGCGAGAGAAGAAGCTGAGGAGATGTTAGCTGAAGCGAGAAGCCAAAAGGAAGAATTGCTAAACCAGCATGAGATTATGCAGAGAGCTTATGAGCAGGCTGAGTCGATGGTAAACGAGGCTCAGGAGCAGGCTCAGAAGACCTTGGATTCTGCAGTTGAGGACGCAGATAACATCCGTATGGGTGCGATTGCATATACTGATGAGATGTTAAATAGTCTTCAGACCATCATTTCTCATACCATCGAGAATACTGAGAAGACGTTTAATTCTTTTGTAAGTTCTATGCAGTCCAGCTATGGCGTGGTTACCTCTAACCGCAACGAGCTGTCCGGAAGCATCGTGTCGGAAATTGATACGGATTTTGAGGATTATGAGGACGACGATGATGAGGAGGACGATGAGGATTAATTTCCTCCCTTTAAGCATAATCGCATCCAAGCCGGTGTATGTAGCGCTCATTAGGCTTTTCGCTTAGTGATCAGATGCAGCGGCTTGGTTTTTGTTTAGAAAATATTTGTCATCAAATAGAAAAGTATCAGTGAAAGAAGCGTCTGTAATGACTTTGAAAGAAAATATCTCCACTGATCTTTGGAGTTCAACTGTCCCAAACTGAAAGACTGAGCTGTGACACATAAACCGCCAAAGGAGATAAAACCGAGAACAAAGTAAGGCTTGATGAACGTCGGTAATATCCCTGTTTCTGAAATGCCGGAAGTCATCTCCATTAAGCCACTGAAAACCAGTATAATGTCAGGGCGCGCCGGAAATGAGGCTTTCAGAAGGGCAGTGATCAGTGAAAAAAGCATCATATAGCCGCCAATTTTTGCAAGAGTAGTCAGCGATGAGAGAATGATATCCTCAAAAGCACTGAAGAAAGATGGTCTGTTTGCAGATATTTCTTCAAGACGAATTGATACACCATCGGTCACTTTTTGAATTCGCTTTGTAGATATCTGCTGCCAGACAGCAAAAAAAAGTGCTGTGAGAATCACGCCTCCGTAAAAAGACAGAAGGAAGCTGCCAGAATATTTTCTGTCCGGATCACATATGGGAAGCGCATATCCGAGGATAAACATTGGTCCGGGCTGATTTGCAAAAGATATCAGCAGGGATGCTTGTCGCGAATTCAGCTGTTTTGAGTTTTTGAAATCTGCTACGGTTTTTAGCCCCATTGGGTATCCGCAGAGCAGTCCGACCAGTGCTGCAAAAAGAAATGCGGCGGAATTGCGTTGTTTTGCGCGTTTTCTCCCCCAAAAAGAAAAGAGGCGGTTCAAAATATCCAAGCGTATTAGCAGACCTGTCAACACCATAAACGGAAACAGTGAGGGCAGCACAGAATTAAACCAGACTAAAAGACCGGAGGCCGCGCCGGCGACAGAAACATCCGGATAAAGTAGGATGGCTGTTATCAAAATCGTAATCATGGATAATAGAATTAAATAGATCAGCATGATAATTTTTATGAAAAGCAGGAGGTAGAATATGCGCGTATTAGAAGGATTAAAACCGGAAAGATTTTTTTACTACTTTGAGGAGATTAGCAAGATTCCTCACGGATCTTACAATACAGATGCCATCAGTGACTATTGCCTGAAGGTGGGACAGTCTTTGGGATTAGAGTGCTGGAAGGATGAGTTCAACAATGTGACAATCATCAAAGAGGCTGCAACAGGCTATGAGCAGGCTCCTGCACTGATTATTCAGGGACATCTGGATATGGTAAATGAGAAGACGCCCGATTCAGACCATGACTTTGAGAAGGATCCGCTGAAGCTTCGCATTGAGGGTGACTGGATCCATGCGACAGGCACTACACTCGGTGCAGATGACGGAGTTGCAGTTGCTTACGTGTTGGCACTGTT
>JAFSBP010000311.1 GCA_017437205.1 Lachnospiraceae bacterium | reverse complement strand
CTGAAGGAACTGGGGGCGGATCTGGCGCCCACAGCGAAGGAGCAGGGTTTTATTGAGAAATTTTATCTGTATCTAGCCCTCACAAAGGCGTCAGAGCGGTTGTATTTATGTTGGTCGGAGTCCGGAGATGACGGCAAGGCGCTGAGGCCTTCCGCATATCTTGGGACACTGATGCGCCTTTTTCCGGATCAGACTGTCAGCCGGGAAGAGACAGAGCTTGAAGCGGACAGTGCTAGGTGTTGGGAGAGCGTGGTTAACCGGGAGAGTGGAATGAAACTGATTGCCTCCGGCCTTGCCTTAAGCCGTGAGCAGGAGCTTTCCGATGAGTGGAAGGAAGTTTACGGGTATTTTCGGACCGAGGAGAAGAACCAGAGAGAGATTGACCGCCTTCTCGATGCGACCTTTGGTGGATTTAAGCAGGAGCAGATAAGAAAAGCGGTGAGCCGTCAGCTTTACGGGCAACAGATCTACGGAAGCGTGTCCCGGTTGGAGGCTCAGGCGGCGTGCGCATACCGGCAGTTCCTCACCTATGGTCTGCGTCTCTCTAAGCGTCAGGAGTATGAATTTGCGGCTGTCGACATGGGAAACCTCTTCCACCAATCGCTGGAGATCTGTTTTGCGAGGTTGAAGGACGAAGGGTTGAACGTGGGTGAGATTTCGGAAGAATACAGAAAGAAACTGGTGTCCGAGAGTGTAAGCGAGGTGGCGGCGTCCTACGGAAACACGATTTTGGGAAGTTCAGCCCGCAATCAATATCTGACCTCACGAATTGAGCGCATCACCGATCGTACTCTGTGGGCGGTTGGTGAGCAGACACGCCGTGGTGAGATGGTGCCCACAGAGTTTGAGATGAGCTTTTCCGGACGCGAGGACGAGGTGCTTCGGCTTAAACTGGATGATGAGGTGACAATGAATCTGCGCGGACGGATTGACCGCGTGGACGTTTACGAGGATGATGCATCGGTATATGTGCGGATACTGGATTATAAGTCCGGAATGGAAAGTTTCGACTTAAATCGCATCTATCACGGGCTGCAGCTGCAGCTGGTGGTCTATTTGGGTGCGGTGTTGGAGCGGGAGAGAAAGCTTCACCCGGACAAGGCTGTTGAACCTGCGGGGGTATTTTATTTCCATATCAATGATCCGGTGATTGACAGTGACCGGATGCTTGATCGCGACATGGCAGATCGGCAGATATTGGAAAAACTGAAGCTGGACGGCATGGTGCTGGCCGATGAGAAGGCAATCCGTCTGCAGGACCGGGAGTTTACCGGGAAATCGGCGGTGATTCCTGTGACAGAAAAGGACGGCGTGATCCAGATGGAGAAGTCCAAGGCGGCAGGGCGGCAGCAGTTTGCACGGCTGACAGAGCATGTAAAAGAAAAAATGACTGAGTTCGGAAAGGGCATTGTGGATGGAAACATCCCGGTAAACCCTTACCGGTTGAAAGGACGCAGTGCCTGTGATTACTGTGATTTTTCCGCGGTGTGCGGATTTGATACCAGACTTCCCGGCTGTCGTTATCGTCAGTTAAAGGTAATGGACGATAAGACTGTTTGGGAGAAGATGAATAAGGAGGGTGAAGCGGATGGCGACCAAGTGGACAGATGAACAGATGCAGGCGATCAGCCTGTCCGGGCGAAATCTTCTGGTCTCGGCTGCGGCCGGCAGCGGAAAGACTGCGGTGTTGGTTGAGCGCATTATCCGCAAGATCACCGAGGGAGAGGCACCGCTGGATATTGACCGCATGCTGGTGGTGACATTTACCAACGCGGCGGCGGCACAGATGCGGGAGCGCATCGCAGAGGCGATTGAAAAGAAATTGGAGACAGACCCGGATAACATGCACCTTCGCAGGCAGAGCACGTTGATTCACCATGCAAAAATTACGACCATTGACAGCTTCTGTCTGTCGGTTGTTAGGGATTATTTTAACCGACTGGATATAAGCCCCGACTTTAAGGTGGCTGATCCCGGAGAATTGAAATTGCTCAGAGCAGATGTGATGGATCGGCTGATGGAGGATAAATATGCCTCCGGTGACGCGGCATTTCTTCAGCTGGTAGAAGGGTATGCTTCGGGGAAGGCGGACGGCGGAATACGCGAACTGATTGAGCGGCTCTACGATTTTTCGATGTCCTATCCGTTTCCGGAGAAACAGCGGGAGATTTGGCGAAGCGAGCTTTTGGCGGACGGCGAAAATCTGGACGGGCAGCTTTGGGTGAAAGATCTTATAGAGGACGTTCACCGTCTGGCAGGTGAGGCGATGAGTCTGTATCGGTCGGCATTTGAGGAGGCGGAAGTGGACAGTGAGCTGGCCTTTTATGCGCCAATGTTCTCCTCGGATATGCTCGGCGTGTCAAAGATTTGCGAAGCAGATACATTTGCGGAGCTAAAACGTGCATTTGAAGTCTTGAATTTTGTGAGAAAGCCCGTCAATCGGAAGTTTGCCGGGGATCCCATGCGAAAGGAATATCTTTCGGCATTGAGAGACCGCTTAAAAAAGCAGCTTACGAGCCTTCGTGAGCTGGTGTTATCCGACGATGAGGCATCTCTGGAAAAAAAATTGTCCCGCAACCGTTTGGCACTGGATGCATTGCTCAGTTTGAGCGATGAGTTTGACCGGAGATTTTCAGCGGCTAAGCGGGAGAAAAATGTGGTGGATTTCGCGGACGTTGAGCACTATGCCCTGTCCATTCTGGTGAACGAGGACGAGACACCCACCGACGCTGCGCTCGCTCTGACTGCACGGTTTGAGGAAGTGATGATCGACGAGTATCAGGACAGCAACCGCGTGCAGGAACTGCTGCTCAGTAGCGTGTCGAGAGATAATAATCGGTTTATGGTCGGCGACGTGAAGCAGAGTATTTACCGCTTCCGCCTGGCAAGACCGGAACTGTTTGTGGAAAAATATAATACTTACACTGACGAGGAGAGTATCAGCCAGAAAGTGATATTAAGCCGTAACTTCCGAAGCAGAAGTGAGGTGCTTTCGCAGATCAATCTGTTGTTTGAACAGCTCATGACACCTGCCCTTGGGCAGATCGCCTATGATGAGGCGGCGGCCCTTCACCCCGGGGCAAGCTATCCGGAGGTGGAGGAAGACCGGCGGGGAGAACTGTTGTTGGTGGACAGCGGCGAGGAAATCTCCGACGATGTGCCGGAGGAATTGGCGATCGTTCAGTCGAGAGAACTGGAAGCAAGGGCTGTGGCGGAGCGGATTCGTGAGCTGACTCACCCGGAGAGCGGAATGATGATTTCCGATAAGGGTGTGCTTCGTCGGGCAACCTGCGGCGATGTGGTGATTTTGCTTCGCACCATGTCCGGCTGGTCGGATACTTTTGTGCGTGTGTTAAATGACAACGGAATCCCGGCGGTGGCCGACCTTCAGTCTGGCTATTTTGATGCGCCGGAGGTCAAGCTGCTCCTCAATTATCTGAGCCTGATAGACAATCCTCTTCAGGATATTCCGCTTGCGGCGGTACTTCATTCGCCACTGGTGTCGGTGACATCGGAGGAGATGGCGCTGATCATGGCACAGTATCAGGCGGTGCCGGAGCTTAATGAGCAGCCGAAATTTCATCGGGCTTACCGATATTATTTGGAAAACGGCGAGAATGAGGCGCTGAAAGAAAAACTGAATCGTTTGGAGAGGGAGCTGGAACGCTATCGTTTCCTTTCCGTACATGTTTCGGTGCGGGAACTATTGCAGAAGATATTGACAGAGACCGGCTTTGACAACATTGCGGCAGCCATGCCGGGCGGCAAGGTGCGCCGTGGAAATCTGGAGCAGCTGGCGAAAAAGGCGGCAGACTACGCAAAGACCAGTTATTCGGGACTGTTTAACTTTATTCGATATATTGAACATTTACAGAAATATGAGGTGGATTTCGGGGAGGCGGCCGGAGGCGAAGCTGCGAACGCAGTGCGCATCATGAGTATTCACCGAAGCAAAGGTTTGGAGTTTCCCATCGTGTTTGTGTCGGGGCTGGCAAAGCCGTTCAATCACCAGGACAGTAACGCGAGAGTGCTCTTGCATCCCGACCTGGGAATTACGGCGGACTGCATCGACTTGGACACGAGGGTGCGGACTAAGACGCTGAAGCAGAAGGTGTTTGCGCGGAAAATGCGCCTCGACAGCATGGGCGAGGAGCTGCGTGTTCTGTATGTTGCCCTCACGAGAGCGAAGGAAAAGCTGATCCTGACCGCATGTGATAAGAATCCCGCCGGGCGGTGGGAGAAGTTTGCGGCGGTGGCAGAGGAGGAACCGAAGGCGTTGCCTTATCTCTGGATATCCTCAGCAGGCAGCTTCCTTGACTGGGTGATGATGGGACTTACCAGACCGCAGGAACTTTGGAAGATCAATACCATCAGTCTCAACCGTCTTCTGATGACGGAGATCCATGCGCAGATTGGAATGAAAAATCAGCGGGAACGGTTTGAGCAGTGGGATGCAGAGGCGGTTTACTCGCCGAAAGTGCGGGAGGAGTTGATCCGCCGCATGGAGTATGCTTATCCCTATCTGGCACAGACAGACATGCATGTGAAGCTGTCGGTGTCGGAGTTAAAGGCAATGGGCCGGGATGACGGCGAGGCGGACTATCTCTATCGGCTGGAACCGGAGCGCGCAGACGGAGCGGAGATATACGTGATCGGGGGAGCTTCTGAGCCGGATTCGGGAAAGAGCCGAAGCAGTGTGACGAAAGTGGCCGAGGATTCTGTGTGGGAGAAAAATTCGACTCGCGAAACGAAGGATCGCCTACGCGGAGCCGCAAGGGGAACCTTCCTCCACCGGATATTGGAACGGTTGGATTTTACCCGGGCAGATTCCGCAATCTCGGTGGATGAGCAGATCAAGGATATGTGTTGGAACGGAATCATCGACGAGGATGATCTGAGCAGAGTGTCTCTGACGCCCATCAGCCGCTTTTTAGGGACTCCTCTGGCAAAACGGATGACAGCGGCCGCAAAGAGAGGCAAACTGTTCAGAGAGAGCCGCTTTGTGATGGGTGTGCCTGCCGATGAGATCGGCGGCGATTATCATGGGGATGAATTGATCCTCATCCAAGGTATGATCGACTGTTGGTTTGAGGAGGAGGACGGTCTGGTGATCGTGGACTACAAATCTGACAGGGTGGATCGGGAGAGCGGTGAAAAGAAGCTGATCGAGCGGTATAAAGTACAGTTGGAGTATTACCGGAGAGCACTCGCGCAGAGTACCGGAAAGCGCGTGAAGGAGTGTAGGATATATTCCTTTGCGCTGGGGAGAGATTTTGAAGTAATATAAGGGAGACGAAATCATGACCTACGAAGATATGTTAACAATTGCAGGAAATTCCATGAAAGGAAAATGCAGTGCTTGCCCGGTGTGTAACGGCCGTGCCTGCAAGAATCGCATTCCAGGTCCCGGTGCAAAGGGAGTGGGCGATACCGCCATCCGCAATTACGACAAATGGCAGGAAATCCGCCTGAATATGGATACCATGTGGGAGAATGGCCCTATTGACACGACGGCAGAGTTGTTTGGTCGGACATTTCGTCTTCCCGTGTTTGCCGGTCCGGTGGGCGCGGTGAGTTCCCACTACGGCGATAAACATGATGACATGAGCTACAATGACATTTTAGTGAGCGCCTGTGCCGACAGCGGTATCGCGGCATTTACCGGTGACGGGGTCAATCCGGTGGTGATGGAAGCCGCTACAAAGGCGGTCAAAGCGTCAGGTGGCCTGGGCGTGCCCACCGTAAAACCCTGGGGTAAAACCGTTGTGGCGGAAAAGATGCGGCTGGTGAAGGAAGCCGGTGCATTTGCGACGGCGATGGATATTGATGCCGCCGGCCTTCCCTTCTTAAAGAATTGCAATCCTCCCGCCGGAAGAAAGAGCGTGGAGGAAATGCGGGAGATTATCGCGGATGCCGGCGTTCCCTTTATCATCAAAGGCGTGATGACCGTAGCCGGTGCATTGAAGGCAAAAGAGGCCGGTGCTGCCGGCATCGTGGTGTCCAATCACGGCGGCCGTGTGCTGGACGGCTGTCCGGCGACGGCGGAAGTGCTCCCGGAGATTGTGGATGCGTTGAAAGGCAGTGGAGTGACTGTGTTGGTGGACGGCGGAATACGTACCGGAACCGATGTTTTCCGCGCGCTGGCCCTTGGCGCGGACGGAGTGATCATTGCCAGACCGTTCGTGACGGCGGTGTACGGAGGCGGCGCTGAGGGCGTGAAGCGCTATGTGGACAAACTGGCCGGGGAGTTGGCGGACGCGATGGCTATGTGCGGTGCGGCGAAGGTGAGTGAGATTTGTCGGGAGATGGTGAGGTGAGGAGTAACTGTGAGTGGTGCAATTTATCGGAAAAGGAACAGCAATGGTTATTGTATGAAACTCAGTATTGGACCGTTTATTTGGCTGATGAACAAGACTATGTTGGAAGATGTATCGTAATATTAAACCGACATTGTGGAAGCCTTTCGGAATTATCCGAATCTGAATGGAATGACTTAAAAGAGATTATTGATAAGATCGAATATGTTTATAAGGAATCGTTGGGAGCACAATTGTGTAATTGGAGTTGCTTGATGAATAGTTTTTACAAAAATGAAGCACCGAATCCACATCTGCATCTTCATGTCAGACCACGATTCCAATATGCATTGACGCTTAATGGTCACCATTATGTCGATGAGGAATTTGGGTGTCATTATAAGTGTAAAAAGTCAGTGGTTTTAACAGAGGAAGATAGAAAAACACTATTTGATATGTTAAAATGCAATTTGAATTAG
>JAFSBP010000310.1 GCA_017437205.1 Lachnospiraceae bacterium | reverse complement strand
TCATATCCGCATATTTTGTGAGATAATTTGAGTACTCCAAAAGAATAGATATATCTGTTCCATCAAAATTCTTGTATTTTTTCATAAATGCAACATACTCATCAAAAAACTCTTCGTAACTGTCCATCGCATCCTTAAAATCTTTACTCAGCCCATTTGTAGACGCTTCTTCGCTTGTGGATATCTGCTCGTTTTTGAATATTTCTTCGTCTGCGGCTGTTGATTCCGAAGATGTTGTATTATTTTCTTCTTTGGGCCCTTGTATCATTACGTCTATTCTATTGCATCCAGTATAACTTAGGTTAAGTCTAAAACCTTCTGCATTTTTTGCTTCATAACTACCTTCGTTCTTGATGTAATCAACAATAAAACCTTCTTGTTCGCAAGCCTTTACGTAATTATTATAATCATTGATCGTCGTATTTCCAACAGTTATTCTAAAACATTTACTACTATCAGATGTCACTTTACCTAAGTTAGAAATAGGCACAGGCAATTTCGCTCCGATACCCGTTGTTGGCCAAGTAATTTCGCTCAATTCTTCAGGGGATTGTATTATAATATGCATATCACCACTAATATGTGATAAGGAAATTTTATACCCCTCCTTATTAAATGCCTCATATCTGCTACCACTCTTTTTACTATCAATGGTATATCCCATATCAATGCAAGCGTCTACATAATCACTATAGTATTTCTCACTCACATTATCAATCGAACCCGAAAAATAATCGTCCAAATTTGAACCCGATTTCAGTTTTCCTTTTTGTGGCGTCGGTACATTTTTACCAACTAAAATAGAAGCCCATTCATCTTGAATTGATGAGCCACACGCAGATAGCATCATTAACATGGTTAACACCATAGTTAGACAAAAAGCTTTTTTCATTTTTCCCCGCTCCATTCTTCTTTTTTAACCTTAATCCCTGTTTTCTATGTTTTAAACATAGTATTACATTTATATATCATATTGTAATATATTTTTTAATTACTGTCAATACTAAAATATATTATAACGTGACTAAAACATATTACGAGGTAACAATATGAACGGAGAATCTTTAAAAATAAAAAAACGTGGCGAAGATGGCAATAGACTTATTTCTGTCCGAATAAGAGAAGATATTTTAAGCGAATTAGATAACATATCAAAAGAAAGTAATCATTCAAGAAACGAGTTAATCAACATAATTTTAGAATACGGTATAAAGAACTTAGAAATAACACAGTAAAATCGAGGAGAATTTACCATTCTTACTGTGCATAAACCGCACCATACGAATCGTAGGCTATGAATATTACAAAAATACAAGCCGCTATCAAGATACAAACATATCAAGATAACGGCTTTTGAATTTAATATTTAGATTATTACATTCCGTACCTTCTCAGAATTACTCCTGTTCTTCCTCGGCTTCCTCACCCTTCAGTGCCTCCTCCATCAATGCCCATATCTCATCTCTTCCGCTCTTGTTCACCGCGGAGAACGGGATTAGGATATCACCGGACTTCAACCCTAACGTCTTTTTAATGACTGAGGTCTGCTTTACAATCTGATTCCGGCTCAGTTTGTCGGATTTGGTCGCGATGATTACCGGACGGAAGCCCTGATAACAGATCCACTCATACATCTGGATGTCGTTGGCAGAGGGCTCGTGGCGGATATCCACCAAAAGAAATACCAGCTTCAGCTGTTTGGACTGATGCAGATATTTCTCGATCATCTTACCCCACTTTTCACGGCTCGTCTGAGATACTTTCGCGTAACCGTAACCGGGCAGATCCACAAAATAGAGCTGCTCGTTGACATTATAGAAATTGATCGTCTGGGTCTTTCCCGGCTCAGATGAGGTGCGGGCGTAATTCTTCCGATTGATCAGTCCGTTGATCAGAGAAGATTTTCCCACATTCGACTTTCCGGCAAAGGCAATCTCCGGCGATGTATTGACCGGCAGCTTGCTGGTAATACCGCAGACTGTTTCGAGATTTACTGACTTAATAATCATGACTTTACCTCTTATTTCATCAAGGCTGCTTCCAGCACCTGATCCATACTGCTCACATAAGTTATATTTAAGCCCTTGGTGATCTCCGCGGACATCTCGTCCACATCGGGCTTATTTTTCTCCGGCACCAGCACGTTGGTGATTCCCGCCATGCCTGCCGCCAGAAGCTTCTCCTTCAGACCGCCGATCATCAGCACCCGGCCGGTCAGCGTCACTTCACCGGTCATCGCCAGGTTTGCCTTGACAGGCTTTCCACTTAGCACCGATGCGATAGCTGTCGTCATGGTGATTCCGGCACTGGGACCGTCCTTGGGCACCGCCCCCTCCGGGATATGCAGGTGGATATCATGGGTCTCAAAATATCCATCCTCCAAACCGTACTCATCGGACAAGGTACGCGCATAGCTTAAGGCAATCTGTGCGGATTCCTTCATCACCTCGCCCATCTTTCCGGTCAATTGAATCTTTCCGTTCCCGGGCATCGTGACGGCCTCAATCTCCAGTGTATCACCGCCCACCGCCGTCCACGCAAGGCCGCGAACCACGCCGATCTGGTCTTCTTCATTCACCGGATCAAAGAAAATCTTCTCTCTGCCCAGATACTTTTCCAGATTCTGCTCCGTCACGCGGGTGGATTTTCTGCCTTTATCAATCTGCTCTTTTACCGCCTTGCGGCAAATATCGCCGATTTTCCGCTCCAGATTACGAACGCCCGCTTCTCTGGTGTAGTGGTGAATAATCTTCTTTAGCGCTCCTGTGCTGATACTTAAGGCCCCTTCTTTCAGACCATTTTTCTTCATCTGCTTTCCGATCAGGAAATCGTTTGCAATGTGCAGCTTCTCATTCTCCGTGTAGCTATTGACCTCGATCATCTCCAAGCGGTCAAGCAGGGGCGCAGGGATGCCGTGTGCATCGTTGGCTGTCGCGATAAAGAGCACATTGGACAGATCTACAGGCACCTCAACATAGTGATCACGGAACTGGCTGTTCTGCTCGCCGTCCAGCACCTCCAGAAGTGCCGAGGAAGGATCGCCCTTGTAATCACTGCCCAATTTATCAAGCTCATCCAACAGCATGACCGGATTGTTCACGCCGGCCTGTGTGAGCGCATTCACAAATCTGCCGGGCATGGAACCAATATATGTACGACGATGACCGCGGATCTCCGCCTCATCCCGCACACCGCCAAGGCAAATGCGCACATACTTTTTATTCAACGACTCTGCGATAGATTTTGCAATGGACGTCTTTCCGGTTCCTGGAGGTCCCACCAGACAAAGAATAGTTGCGTCACCCTTTCCTGTCACGGAACGAACTGCCAGATACTCCAACACCCGCTCTTTTACCTTCTCCAGACCGTAATGGTCTCGATCCAGAATCTGTTTTGCCACCTGAAGATCTTCGCGATCCTCAGTCTCGTTATTCCAGGGAAGGGACAACATCGTGTCCAGATAATTTCTCTGCACCGCAGCCTCAGCCGCCGCACCATTCATCATACGATAGCGGGAAAGTTCCTTGCTCAGATGCTCCTTCACCGGTTCCTCCGCATTCAGCGCATTGATCTTTTCTTCCAACATATCCGCATCGGACAGAGGATCATCGCCCAGCTCCTCGCGGATCACTTTCATCTGTTCACGGAGAACATATTCCTTCTGGTTCTTATCCACACGGGCGCGAACCTTCGTCTGAAGATCTGCTCGGATGCGGCGGACTTCATTTTCTCTGGTGAGCAGCTGCATAATGAGTGCATAGCGCTCAGAGAAATCGATAGTCTCCAAAATCTGCTGCTTTTCCTCCAGTGAGAAAGGCATGTGAATCGGAGCGATGCCCATCAGCTCCTCAATATCCTTGATCTGCTTAAGCCCCCGGATAATCTCCTTGCCCATCTCCTTGTTATTCTGCAAATATAGTTTCAGTTCATCCATCATGACGCGGAGCATCGCCTCGCGGGTCACCTCATCGGTGTCCTCAGGAATCCCTGTTTCAATCTCTTCAACATCAACCAAAATATATTTTCCCGTGGTGTCCATCGATGTGACCCGGGCCGCCTTTCGCCCGATCGCCAACACACGAAGCTGTCCACCCGGAAGCTTCACCATCTGCTTAATATTCGCGATCACGCCAATCTCGTAGATATCCTTCTGTTCCGGAACCTCGATGTCATCGCTCCGCTGCGTCACCAAAAATATCTTCTGATCACTGAGCATCGCCGCCTGAACCGCTTCCTTGGAGCGCTCACGAACCACATCAAAATTAATTGCCATCTTCGGCAGTACGCACAGGCCTCTAAGGGCCACTGCAGGTATACTCATTTCCTTCCTCCTGTGCAAGGTATGAAAGGGGCTGCCACACCGAAGTGCGGCAGCCCTATCAATTACGCACTCTCATTTCGCTTACTGCGGAATCCCCGACGCTTACTCTGTCCGGGGACCTCGGTGTCGCGGTGGATATATTCCGGCTCGCCCTCGCCGAGTACCGCTGCCTTTGTAATGACACAGGTTCCGATCGTATCATCGGAGGGAACCTGATACATCGCGTTCAGCATCGTCTTCTCAATAATCGCCCGGAGACCTCTGGCTCCGGTCTTTCTCTCCAATGCCTGTGAAGCGATCTCCTTCACTGCATCTTCCTCAAACTTCAGTTCAACGTCATCTAACTCAAACAGCTTCTGATACTGCTTTACAATTGCGTTCTTCGGCTCAGTCAAAATACGAACCAATGCTTCCTCGTCCAAGGACTCCAACGCCTGAACTACCGGCACACGACCGATAAACTCAGGGATCAGGCCGAACTTAATCAGATCCTGAGGCATCACCTGCTTAAGAAGCGCGTCGATGTCCTGCTTGTTCTTCTGCACCAGTTCCGCGCCGAAACCGATGGAACCGGAGCTCTGACGGCTCTCAATAATCTTCTCCAAACCGTCAAAGGCACCGCCGCAGATGAACAGAATGTTGGACGTATTGATCTGGTACATCTCCTGATGAGGATGCTTTCTGCCACCCTGAGGCGGAACACTGGCCTCAGTGCCCTCCAAAATCTTCAAAAGCGCCTGCTGCACGCCCTCACCGGAAACATCTCTGGTGATGGAAACATTCTCCGATTTTTTCGTAATCTTATCAATCTCATCGATATAGATAATGCCGTACTCGGCACGCTCAATATCAAAATCCGCTGCCTGAATGATCTTCAGCAGAATATTCTCCACATCCTCGCCGACATAACCTGCCTCAGTGAGTGCAGTCGCATCAGCGATGGCAAAGGGAACATTCAATATCTTCGCCAACGTCTGCGCCAAAAAGGTCTTTCCGGAACCGGTGGGACCGAGAAGCAGAATATTACTCTTCTGGATCTCCACATCCTCCTTATCAAGGGGCTTCAGGATACGCTTATAGTGGTTATATACCGCTACCGACAGTACCTTCTTCGCCTCCTCCTGACCGATGACATACTCGTCCAGAAATGCCTTTATCTCCATCGGCTTCAAAAGATTGATTCCATCGGGGCCAACCTGTCCCTCAAACCCTTCTTCCTCAGCCACCAGCTCCGCGCAAAGCGTAACGCATTCATCGCAAATGTAAACATCCTTCCCGCCGCTGATCAGTTTTCTGACCTGATCCTGGCTTTTACCGCAGAACGAACAGCGGAAAGGTGAATCCATCTTATTTGCCATACTCTCTCCTATCGCGATTCGATCACCTGATCGATCAATCCGTATTCAAGTGCTTCCTGAGCGCTCATCCAGTGGTCGCGCTCGGTATCTCTCTCGATCACATCGAGAGGCTGTCCGCAATTTTCCGCCATAATCTGGTTCAATTTCTTGCGGGTCTTTAAGATATGCTCAGCCGCGATCAGCATCTCGGTCGCCTGTCCCTGAGATCCGCCGGAAGGCTGATGGATCATAATCTCAGCGTTCGGCAGCGCAATACGCTTTCCCTTAGCACCGCCGGCCAGAAGGAATGCTCCCATGCTCGCCGCCATACCGATACAGATGGTGGACACATCACACTTGATATACTTCATCGTATCGTAGATCGCCATGCCTGCGGTCACAGAACCGCCGGGGCTGTTAATATACAGATGAATATCCTTCTCCTGATCCTCGCTCTCAAGGAACAACAGCTGCGCTACCACCAAGCTGGCGGTCACATCATTGACCTCCTCGCCCAGGAAAATAATTCTGTCCTTCAGCAGACGGGAGTAGATATCGTAGGTACGCTCTCCTCTGCTGGTGGATTCCAATACATAAGGAACTAAACTCATTATTTAACCTCCATACACCGCGTGAAACCGGCTGCTTTCGCGGATGCCTGACTCATTGTTTCACACTATATTACTTCTCAACTGCCTCAGCTACCAACAGGTCGATGGCCTTCTGAACCTCCAGATCAGCCTTAATCTGAGCCATCTCTCTCTCTCCGAAGTAGTTCTTCAGTGTCTCTACTTCCATGCCATAGCTCTCAGCCATCTTCGCAAACTCAGCCTCGCACTCCTCCTCGGAAGCTGCGATGTTCTCAGCCTTTGCAACAGCCTCCAGCATCAGACGGATGCGGATACTCTTCTCTGCCTGCTCCTTCGCCTGCTCGACCATCTTCGCTCTGTCCAGACCGGTGTACTGCATATACTGCTCAATGCTCAAGCCCTGGCTCTGCAGTCTGCGTGCGAAATCATCTACCTGATCCTCTGCGCGGGTATCAATCATCGCTGCGGGGATCTCCATCTCAGCGTTTGCAGCTGCCATATCTACCAGACGGTCTTCCTTCTCCTGCTTAGCAGCGTTTGCCTTCTTCTCAGCCAGGTTCTTCTTCACGTCCTCACGATACTCGTCCATGGTCTCGAAATCGGAAACCTCAGAAGCGAACTCATCATCCAGCTCGGGAAGGATCTTGCCCTTAATCTCGTTTACCTTTACCTTGAACATAGCGTCCTTGCCCTCAAGCTCCTTTGCCTGATAAGGCACGGGGAAGGTCACATTTACCTCTACCTCATCGCCGGTATTCTTTCCGATGAGCTGCTCCTCAAATCCGGGGATGAACTGACCGGAACCGATCACCAGGGGGAACGCCTCACCTTTGCCGCCCTCGAAAGGAACGCCGTCACAGAAGCCTTCGAAATCGATCACAGCGGTATCACCGTCTGCGATAGCTCTGTCCTCTACAGTAACTACGGTAGCATTCTTCTCCTGCTCCTTCTTAATCTCTGCGTCAACATCCTCATCAGATACGGATAAATCTGCTGCCGCAACCTCAAGGCCCTTATACTGACCCAAAGTAACCTCAGGCTTCACTGCAACCTCAGCGGTGAATACCATGGGCTTTCCGGCCTCTACCTGTGTAACATCAATAGCGGGACGAGATACAACCTCAAGACCGCTCTCATTTACACCGTCTTCGTAAGCCATAGGGAGCAGATCGTTTACTGCCTCCTCGTAGAATACGCCAACGCCGTACATCTTCTCAATCATGTGGCGCGGTACTTTGCCCTTACGGAAACCGGGAATGCTGAACTTATTCTTGTTTCTCTGATATACGCTCTGAACTGCCTTCTCAAATTCCTCTGCGGGTACCTCGATGGTCAGCTTCGCCATATTCTTCTCTAACTTTTCTACCTGTACACTCATTACTTGTGTTCTCCTCTCTAATTTCATGCATTTTCTTCTGCACGAGAATGCCTGTTTTCCGCCAATGTGAGAATCTCTCAGTCTTCATTGGCATAGGCTCGCAATATGATATTATATCATAGGGTTTTCAAATTGCAAAGCCTTATTTTACAAAAGATTTGAAGAAATTACTGAAAAATCCATAAATTTATCGACAAATTCCCCGAAGGGCGGTCGTCCTCCGGGGAATCACAGTCTTTTCTTCTCAAATTATCTCATTAAAGCGCATTGT
>JAFSBP010000309.1 GCA_017437205.1 Lachnospiraceae bacterium | reverse complement strand
GGGTTTCCCGGCATCGTTCCTGCAGGTGAGAATGACCTGACGGATCTTGCAATCTACTTCTATGACTACGAGAAGTTCAACCAGAGTTTTGGCGAGTTTTTGAATTATGAGCTCGCCGACGGCGCAGTGCAATATTGGTATTACACGGATACGAATGTGATTTACGATGCACGCATCGGTTATCGCACCGATATCGATCAGTACACCCGCAATTCCGTGATCTTGGAGGAGATATTCAACGGCCTGGGCATCACCGATACCGTTCTGCGGGAGGACAGCATCGCCTATCAGGGATTCAGCCAGCCGCAGGAATTGTCTGAGATTGACTGGCTGATGATTAAGCTGTTGTACCATCCGAAGATGAAGGCAGGCATGAACCGGGAAGAGTGCGTGAAGGTGATTCGAGAGATATACCCATTTAAGTGAGCAGATCAGTGGTTGGATCCGCGATATTCCGAAGGGAGCATTCCGGTCTCGCGTTTAAAGACCACGCTGAAGTAGTTCTGGCTGGAAAAGCCCAGCATCTCGCTCACCTCAGCGACAGAATGACCGACGCGAAGGAAGCGCATGGCGCGCTTTACCTTTAGGCGGTTGAAATGATGCATGACTCCGCCGCCGGCATATTTATTGAAGATTTTTTTCATGTTGCTGACGCTCAAATTGCAAAAACCTGCGAGGTCATCGATGGAAAGATTCTCGTCGATGTGATCGTTCATGGCGTCGATGATCTGCTTGTAATGCATGGCTCCGGCGCTGTACTGTCGGGACTGGCTGGTGCTCTGGGAGGTGAGCAGCGACAGCATAAATAATTCAAACTGCAGATAAGTCATTTTTTCCCCGATTACATCGGGGTTTTCTTTTCGCATCACGTGGAAATTTCGGTTAAAATTCTCCTCGATCATTCGATAGATTTCCTGTAGCAACTCTCTCTTTTCCAGGTCCAATCGAAAGATGCCGTCTCCTAACGCGGAAACATGTTGACTGTCCATCTCGAAGGAGATGACCATGAAACGCGCAGCCTCCCCGTGTTCCACCCAGATGCGGTGAAACTCCATGGGTTTGTGAAAAATCAAGTCGCCTTCAATCAATTCATAGACGCGGTGATCCTCGGAGACAGAGATACGGCCTTCCAGCGCGTATACCATCTCCCAGGAATCGTGCATCTCGCCGCGGAAATGAAATCCGTTCACTTCTCTTGCTTTAAATGCAGTGTTTAACGTTTTCAAACCCAGCTGAAAATTCGGATAATATTTTGGAATCATGTTTTCTTCCCCTTCCGAAAGGTGTCTAAAATCATAAATTTTGTGTACTACAGCGTCTTGTTTTCTGTTTTGAGTTCATTATAATGGATTATAGCAGAAGAATATTCCGATGTAAAGAAGGAGGAAACGAAAAGATGTGCAATATCGCAGGTTATATCGGAAACAGACCGGCAGCACCGATTTTGATTGAGATGCTGCGTCGGCAGGAGTGGCTGGACGGAGGTCTGTCCACGGGAATCGCTACAATCCACGAGGGCAAACTTTACTATGCGAAGGTGGTCGGAGATGTGGATACACTTGTTCGTGAGACGGAAGCCCTTTCTTTCCCGGGCACCATTGGAATTATTCACAGCCGCCCCGACGGAAACTTCCAGAAGTGCGCGCAGCCCTTTGTCAATGAGGAGAAGACCATTGCGCTTGTGGAGAACGGAAACTGCTGCAGTGATGAGGAGAGCAGAAGAAGACAGAATGCGGTGGCGGAGCTCTTGTATGAAAAGGGTGTGAATTTCCCTTCCCTTCATCGCTATGAGCGGTCTTCCTACCCGAAGCTTAAGAACGGAGATTATGTGTCCTATGCGGAGGTTGCGGTGGAGTACATTTCCCACCTGCGAAAAACTACGGGGGACAGTTTTGAGAAGATTATGGCGGATATGTCCACTGAAATGTATGCGGACGTCGTTGGCTTGATGATTACGGCAGAGCAGCCGGAGAACATTTTTGTCACCCGAATCTCACGCCCTATGAACATTATGCTGGCCGGAGGAGAAACGTATCTGGCTACGTCCCAGTTCGGATTCCCGGAGGTAGACCACATCGATTATATGGCGTCCCTTCCCGGGCTGCGCAGTTGTGTGATCTCGAAGGACGGTTTTGAAGTGACGAAATACGCAGTCGAGGGCGGTGATGTACGCGAATACACCGTGCCGGAGTTTATGGGGGCGTATGAGCGGACTAAGGCGGCACTCGCGGAGAAGACCATCAATATTGACGATCTGGGACCGTATCTGTTTACGGAACCGGGAAGCCTCATGAGAGGTCAGTTGAGACCGAGAGCGAAACTGATGTATGACGTGCTCTATGAACTCAGCGAAAGCGGAACGCTGACGATGACTACCGAGGAGAGGGAACTCCCCTGGCTGGCCGGAACAGGACAGTCCAGAGTGAAGCGGTATTCATTCTCTTATAAAGAAGAATAAACACAACTAATATATCACACCATCAAAAAAGGAGAAAGTGACGATGAAAAAGGATTTAATCAGATTTGCCTGCGTGGGTCTCGGCGGCCGCGGTTTCAACCTAATGAGAAACAACTTAAATAAAAT
>JAFSBP010000308.1 GCA_017437205.1 Lachnospiraceae bacterium | reverse complement strand
GTAATGAGCGGGCGCTGCTGGCCTCCTGCTACCGTTCGGCACTGAATCTGGCCAAGGACCGACACGTTGTCCTGTGAGGAAAGCAGAGAAGGCTTAAACGTATGCTTTACCACGATGGGAGGAAGTGTCATTTCCTCGAGATAGATACTTCTGGTAAAGCGGAATGAGACTTCCTCAGCGTTATCCCATCCGCTGTCATCGTAATCATACCGGGAAAAGTCTCCGAGGCACATCCGGTGATCCACATATTCCCCCATGTAGATGTCGCTTCTGCGAATTTCTCCGGCAGATGCTTTCCAATGTTTTCCGGTTTTTATGTACTCAATGGTGCCATCAGAATATTCTACGTTGATCTGAGCAGACAGCTCAATCTGATCGCTATAGCTGGTACGTTTGAATGTTGTGTTTGATCCAACATGACCGACTGCCCAACCATCGCCCAAAATAACACCGATTGCATTCTGATCCACCAAAAGAGAGGTGAGATCAAAACGGACAAAAGGCATTTTCTTGTTATAATCCACCCAACCGGGGGATAAATAGTCATTTGACACAGCACTTCCGTTTATAAAAACTTTAAATACACCCATCGAAGAGATGAGGAGTTCCGCGTGGGATACTTTTCCATGCAAAGAAAATGTATGACGGAAATATGGAGAGGGGTTACCATACCGGTCATTGATGGATTTATACTCACCGGTTTGATAGGTGATCCATTTTGCATTATAGAACATGACAGCCTCCGTGTTTTTTTTCTTGTTGGATTAATTGCGCAGATTAAGTTTTCTGATCACCTCATTGCCAACCTCAGCTGTGGAAGCCTGTCCGCCGAGATCCGGGGTCAACACCTTTCTCTCAACCAAAACTTCCTCAATACAGTCAATCAGACGTTTTCCCCAGTTTTCGTGACCGAAGAAGTCTAACATCTGGCTGGCGGACCAAACGGTTGCCAAGGGGTTGGCCAGTCCTTTTCCGGCGATATCCGGAGCTGAGCCGTGAATGGGTTCAAACATGGAAGGGAACTTCCGTTCCGGGTTCAGGTTTGCGCCCGCAGCCAAGCCCATGCCGCCCGCGATTGCGGCACCCAGATCGGTCAAAATGTCGCCAAACAGGTTGGAAGTCACCACAATCTCAAAACGTTTAGGGTCCTTCACCATGAACATGCTTGCCGCGTCAACTAAGTAAGAGTGGGTTTCAACCTCGGGATAATCTTTTCCGACTTCTTTAAAGATCTGATCCCAAAATACCATGGAATAGTTGAGTGCGTTGGCCTTGCTGATGCTGGTAAGGCTCTTGTTTTCGGACTTTGCCAGCTCATAGGCGTAGCGGATGACGCGCTCGCAGCCAACCCTGGAAAAGACACCATTCTGGATTACAACTTCGTTTGGTTTGTCCTTATAGAGCCAGCTTCCGCTTCCGGCATATTCGCCCTCCGTGTTTTCGCGAACGAATGTCATATCAATGTCCTCGGCGGGAACATCCTTTAAGGGACAGGGAGCGCCTTTTAACAGCTTTACCGGGCGCAGATTGATGTACTGATCAAACTGCTTGCGGATGATCAACAGAAGATCCCAAAGGGAGATATGGTCGGGAACGCCGGGAGCACCCACGGCGCCGAGGAAGATCGCATCGAAGTTTTTGAGCTGTTCCATACCATCTTCAGCCATCATTCTTCCGGTTTCCTTGTAATACTCACATCCCCAGGGGAAGTAAGTGAATTCAAAATTAAAACTTCCGTCCAGCCGTGCCACTTCCTTTAAGACTTTAACGCCCACGTCAATGACTTCAGGGCCGATGCCGTCGCCGGCAATCACTGCAATTTTATGTGTTGTCATTGTGATTCCTCCTAGTTTTTTTTAAATTATAGCACTGGAAGAACTATTTGTAAAATATATATAACGTTGACAACTATAGAAGTAAACTATATAATTGGTGTATGAATCGTAGAAAACGAGGTGGATCATGAACATTACACAGTTAAAATATTTTTGTTCAGTTTGTGCCTTTCATTCTGTTTCGGATGCTGCCGGGTATCTTCACATATCGCAGCCATCCTTGTCAAATGCCATCAAGGAACTGGAAAATGAATTTGGGGTGGTATTGTTTCACCGGCATCACCGCGGGATGATGCTCACATCTGAGGGTGAGGTTTTGCTTAAACTGGCGGAAGACATTCTCAGTCGGACAGAGCAGGCTGAGAACATGATGAGAGATTTGGGGAAAGAAAAAAAGCGGCTTCGACTGGGGGTTCCTCCGATGATCGGTTCTTTGATTTTGCCCAATATTTATCGGAATTTTGTGCCGAATGAACCGGAGATATCCCTTGAGATTACCGAGGGTGGGCGCCAGGAACTGTTACAGAAGCTGGATGAGGACCATGTGGACATGGTATTTTTGCCGCATAGTACACCTCTTGACCGGAAATTTTCCGCAATCAAGCTCGAACAGTTACCTATCGTGTGCTGTGCGACGAGGAGCAATCCTATCTCCGCACTGCCGATGGTCAGGCCGGCGGATGTGGCGAATACGCCTTTGGTACTGTTTGAAAACAGTTTTTTTCAGACGGAGAAGATCAAAAAATGGTTTTATGATGGCGGCGTCACTCCGCAGATTATTCTCCAGACAGAGCAGCTTTCAACGATGTTGAGCATTATCTCAAAGGATATTGCAGCGGGGTTCATGTTCAGACCCTTGATCGAAGCCAATCCAAACCTGATCCCCATCCCCACAGAGACGCCGTTAGCGGTGGATGTGAGTCTCGTTTGGAAAAAAGAGGCGTATTTCTTCAACAGTATGAGAAGGTTCAGAGAGTATGTAGAGAGTGCTTCTCTATTTATGCTGTGCTAGTTCAGTTCAATTTCAGACGGATTCATTCCGGTCTCCCGTTTATAGGCGGCAGAAAAGTAGGCCTGACTGGAAAATCCCAGTTTTTCAGCAGTCTCGGAGACACAGAGGCCGTTTTTCAGAAATTCGGTTGCCAGATTTATTTTCAATTTCAAAAAGTATTTGTGGATACCAATGCCGGCATATTTGTCAAAGATGCGCTTCAGCGTCGCTTCGCTGGTATTGCAGAAGGCAGCAATCTCCGAGACGGAAGGCTGCTCTGCAATCTGATTATTTAGGTAGTTTACTGCCTTGCGAAACATTAATGCATCTGGTGCGGTGGAAACTTTTGCCACACTGCCATCACCGATGAGAGAGAGGATGAGCTGATAGACATAAGTGGTCAGCAGCTGAGAGTAGTTCGGAATGCGGTCAAAGGCAAGAAGATATCTGTGCTCAATGAGTGTTTGCTCTGTGGAAGGAAATTCCATTGACTTAGCGCGGACATAGTTCAGCATGGAATGGATCAGGGTCTGTTGTTCTTCAGAGAGATAAAACACTTTGTTTTTCAGCGCGTCTGCCAGCTGACCTTCCAGAGAGAAGGAAAAAATCAGAAGGTCGGCACCGGAAGGCGAATCCACCAGATACTTATGCAGTTCCATAGGCTTGTGAAAAATGATCTCACCTTTGGTGAGGGAATAGACCCTCTCATCGCCGGAGGCACAGATACTTCCGCTCTGAACATAGACACACTCCCAAAAGTTGTGTGTCTCTCCGGGAAAACTGAATCCACTGTCTCGATGAACCTCAAAGAAAGAGTAAAATTTGTCGATGGTGATCTGTTTAGTGACGTCGCTGGCCGGCCAAATCATAAATGCCTCCTTGAGATTGAAGTTTTGAGCTAAAATCATATAAATTTGAAAAAATATCGCATTGATATTAGGTTTTCGTATGATTTATAATCATATCATAGTTTGAATAAAAAGTGAAGCCGGTAATTTGGCTTTTGATTGAAAATTGTACCGACAGGAGGAAAAAAACATGAGAAGCGATATTGATATGAAGAAAGTATTAGAACAGTTTGCGGTGGACACCTCGGCGATGCCCTACGGAAACGGACATATCAATGATACATTTTGTCTGGAGTCTCCCCGCTATATTTTACAGAGGATCAACACATCTATTTTTAAGAATCCGGAAGAATTGATGGAGAACGTGGAAAAGGTTACCGATTTCTTACGGGAGAAGATTATTGCGGCTGGCGGAGATCCGTTGCGCGAGACGCTGACAGTGATCAAGACGGTAGATGGAAAGAACTGCTATCGGTATGACGAGGAAAATGCGTTCAGAATGTATCTGTTTGTGGAAGATACGAAGTCTATTGAGAACAGTAAGACACCTGAGGATCTTTACGAAGCTGGTGTTGGTTTCGGACGTTTTCAGAGAATGCTTGCAGACTATCCGGCAGAGACACTCCACGAGACGATCAAAGACTTCCATCACACCCCTAAGCGTGTAGTGGCACTTAAGGAGGCAATTCGCGAGGACAAGGCCGGACGCGCAGCGAGCGTGAAGGCAGAGATTGATTTTGCGTTAAAGCAGGCTGAATGGGCAGATGTGGTGATTAAGGGGATTGAGGATGGACGTATTCCCCTTCGCGTTACCCATAACGATACAAAGATTAATAATATTTTGTTTGATCAGGAGACCGGAAAGGCAGTCTGTGTCATTGATCTTGATACGGTAATGCCCGGAAGTATGCTGTACGATTTCGGCGATGCGCTGCGCATGGGCGGATCCACGGCGGCTGAGGATG
>JAFSBP010000032.1 GCA_017437205.1 Lachnospiraceae bacterium | reverse complement strand
GGAGCTCTTCACAAACTTCAGCCAGTCGCGGCTGGGCCCGTTGGAGTTCTGGGAGGTGATGATCTCCATCCGGTCTCCGTTCTGAATCACGTAGTCGATGGGTACCATCTTTCCGTTTGCTCTCGCTCCGACCATGCGGTTGCCTACCGCACTGTGGATACTGTAGGCAAAGTCCACGGGGGTGGAGCCCGCCGGCAGGTTCTTCACATCACCGGTAGGGGTAAAGCAATATACATTATCATTAAATAAGTTAAAATCATTCTTGACGGAGGACATGAACTCCCGGTTATCCGACATCTCCTGCTGCCACTCAAGGATCTGTCTCAGCCAGCTCATCTTCTCCTCCTCGCCGGCTGTGGTACGGTTTGCATTGCCCTCCTTGTACTTCCAATGGGCAGCAATACCCAGCTCTGCCGTGCGATGCATCTCCTTGGTACGGATCTGTACCTCGAAGGGCTGACCATCGTGGCTGATCAGTGTGGTGTGCAGGGACTGATACATGTTCGCCTTCGGCATCGCAATGTAATCCTTAAAACGTCCGGGAATAGGCTTGTAAGCCTCATGAATCAGACCGAGCACTGCATAGCAGTCCTTCACCGAATCCACGATGACGCGCACCGCAAACACATCGTAAATCTGATCCAGCGTCTTATTCTGGTTCACCATCTTTTTATAGATACTGAACAGATGCTTCACGCGGCCATAAATCTTGCACTCGATCTCCGCCGCCTTCATCTGCTCACTGATTTCTTCAATAATGGTCTCTATAAACTTATCGCGGGCCTCCTCTGTCTGAGCCAACGCAGCGGACAATTCTTCATACACATCCGGCTGCAGATATTTAAGAGACAAGTCATCTAACTGAGTCTTAATTTTGGAGATACCGAGACGGTTCGCGATGGGAGCATAAATCTCCATCGTCTCTCTGGCCTTCTCGCGCTGCTTCTCCGGTCTCGTATACTGGAGTGTGCGCAGATTGTGCAGACGGTCCGCCAGTTTGATCAGAATAACGCGAATATCCTTCGCCATGGCTAAGAACATCTTTCTTAAGTTCTCTGCCTGAACTTCAATCTTATCCTGGTCCCAGGACATCTGTTCCAGCTTCGTTACACCATCGACCAAAAGGGCTACCTCCGGCCCGAAATCCTGTGTGAGCTGCTCCTGTGTATAAGGTGTATCCTCAACGATATCGTGAAGAATACCGGAAATAATCGTCTCCTTATCCAGTTTCAGCTTTGCCAGCTCAATGGCCACGCAAAGCGGATGTACAATATACGGCTCGCCGGATTTACGTTTTTGATCACCGTGGTAATGAAGCGCAAGCCGATAAGCCTTCTCGATCAAGCGCAGATCGTCGGAAGGATGATATCCCTTGATATGTTCAATCAGCACCGCATACAGTTCATCGGGCGTAGTAGAAGAAGCCAGTGTGTCCCCACCGGCCTGCTCCAATTTCTTTTCGATGATTTTTTCCTCCTCCGCAGAAATCCACGAAAGCTTCGTCGTGTTCATCTGATCCATATCTCTGTTCGTCATATCGCTCTGTTTCATTGATCGTACCCTGTCTTTTTGTAATGTCCTTGCTGTAATATTATGGTATAATCATTCCATCTTTTTATGTTACAAATCCCGGCTGCCGTTTACAGAATCCGGCTGATTCTGTACTGATCCTCAGGGATATCTTTCTTCATCTGCAGTGCCTCGCGAATATCATCATCCACAAACTCACCACCGCGATAACTGACCACCCGATTACTCTTTCCCGCGGCCAAAAGGT
>JAFSBP010000307.1 GCA_017437205.1 Lachnospiraceae bacterium | reverse complement strand
GCAGACACGGTGATGGAGGGAATCTTTATTGCATTGGTGCTCCTTGTATTACTGGGAGCGATGCTGGTGATTATTTTGTGGCTTCTTGCCAAGGGGAAACTCCGTTCACCATTGATTCTACGTGAGGAGCAGAGGAGAGATCAGGGATATATCGGTTCCTCTGATCTGACGTATCTTCTGGGAAAGAGGGGGGTGGCGCTTACGGATTTGAGGCCCTCCGGAGCTGGTGATTTTGACGGAGTACGCTTTGATGTGTTATCAGAAGGGGAATATATCGAAAAGGGATCCGAGCTGGAAATCATCAAGGTGGGCGGTTCTAAATTGATTGTGAAACAGGCAGACTAAAAGAAAGTTGAGGAGACTGAGATGGGTGAATATGTTGGAATGATCGTGTTGATTGGCATTATTTTGTTAATTCTTGTATTATTGTTTGCATTTGTACCGGTTGGATTGTGGGTATCCTGTCTGGCAGCGGGTGTCCGGGTCAGCATTTTTACGTTGGTGGGTATGCGGCTTCGCCGCGTAGCACCGGCAGCGATCATGTTGCCGCTGGTGAAGGCCAGAAAAGCCGGGCTGAATCTGACAGCAAACCAGCTGGAAGCGCATTATCTGGCCGGAGGTCATGTAAATGATGTAGTAAATGCGCTGATTGCGTCTGAAAGAGCGGGGATTGAACTTCCCTTTGAAAAGGCGGCAGCGATTGACCTGGCTGGGCGAGAAGTTCTCGAGGCAGTGAAGATGAGTGTTAACCCGAAGGTCATCGAGACCGCTAACATTTCCGCAGTGGCTAAGGACGGCATTGAGCTGTTGGTCAAGGCGAGAGTCACTATGAGAGCAGATCTGGAGCGTTTGGTGGGTGGTGCCGGTGAGGCAACCGTACTCGCGCGAATTGGTGAAGGTATCGTTACGACGGTAGGTTCTGCGGACTCACATAAGAAAGTACTGGAGAATCCGGACGACATCTCCAAACTGGTGTTGAGTAAGGGACTGGATTCCGGAACAGCATTTGAGATCCTTTCCATAGATATTGCGGACATCGATGTGGGTAGAAATATCGGAGCACATCTGCAGACGTTGCAGGCAGAGGCGGATAAGAATATTGCTCAGGCAAAAGCGGAGGAACGTCGCGCAATTGCAGTTGCGAGGGAGCAGGAGATGCGTGCATATGTTGTGGAGGCTGAGGCGGATGTGCCGAAGGCAATCGCACAGGCACTCAGAGAGGGTCATCTCGGTGTGCTGGACTTGTACCGAATGGAGAACGTGAAGGCAGACACTAAAATGCGTGAGGCGTTGGGATCCGGCGGAAGAGTGAATGTCGATCTGACGGCAAAGGAAAAGGAAATTGACAAATGAGTACTGAGAAGGTAATGCTTGTCGAAGATGAAAGCGGAATACGCATGGTTCTTCGCAAAATCATAGAGCGTCACGATGGTTTTGAGATTGTCGGAGAGAGTGATAGTTTTTCCGATGCGGTGGTGCAATTCGGCCGCTTGAAGCCGGATGTGGTGTTCATGGACATCGGAATCAAGGGCGAGAATGGGATTGAGTGCGCAAAAATCATGACCGATCTGGCACCGAAAACCAAGATCATCTTTGCCACCGCGCATGCAGAGTATATGCCGCAGGCCTTCGAACTGTACGCTTTCGATTACCTGGTGAAGCCTTTTGATCTGGCCAGAGTGGAAAAAACGCTGAACCGAATAAAGGCAAGCCACGAACCGAAAATACCTGAGGCGGAGGAGAAGGTCAGTCGGCCGGAGCGAAGCTTGTCCAGAATTCTGGTCAAAGGCCGTGAGAGCATGAGCTTTGTGGACATCGACGAGATCATTTTGGTGCAGCGGGAAAACAATGCCACCGTAATCTATACAGCAAATGACAGTTTTGTGACTTCGGCGAAGATGGGAGATATCGAGCAGAAGCTAGATCCGGAAGTGTTCATGCGCAGTCACAAGTCTTACATTATCAATCTGACCAAAATTAAGACCATTGAGCCTTACGGGAGATGGACATACCTTGTTACGTTTAAAGATATCGCCAGAGACGCACTCCTCACACAGGAGAACTATGAGGAGATCAGACAGCGATTCGGATAATATTATAGCGATAAGAGCAGAGCTGCCGTACACAAAAATGTGCGGCAGCTCTCTGCGTAGAGTTTATTTATCAAATGCCGGGTTATATGCGTAGAAGTTCTTCGGGCACAGATCCTCCTGAACGCGTCTTAAGCCTTCTCCAAATCTCTGGAAATGCACGATCTCGCGCTGACGCAGGAACCGGATGGGATCACAGACCTCAGGGTCCTTTACGAGGCGAAGGATGTTGTCGTAGGTGGTGCGGGCTTTCTGTTCTGCTGCAAGCGCACAAGTGCAACAAGTCAGAACTTCCAGTGAATCTCGATGGGAACGTCCTTACTCCCGGGAATCCGTTTTCCTACCAAAATGTGGTCGATGAGGATTTCGACCATGGTTCGGTTCATGTGTTCAAGGTTAGTATACCGTTTGATTAGTTCACGGCGATTGTCCCCCGCATTTATCTTTTCTTCAATTTCTGTCAGCTTTTTTTCCTCATCGGCAATCATCCGCTCCAAGCGGTCACGCTCATCGGTAAATTCCGCCGACATCTGAAGGTAATCGTTTTCTGCAATGATTCCCTTGACCTTATCCATGTACAGGTCACGAATACCTTTGGAAAATTCAGTAGCTTTTCTTTCGTAGGCGGCAAGGCGAGAGAGACTTAAGTCTTTCTGAACTTCTAAATTGCCGCAAAACATAATTTTCTTCGCCAGTTCATCTTTATTCAGATATTCCCCAATAAGCCGGTTTAGTTCGTCAACGACCAGCTGTTCCAGGTTGTCAACGG
>JAFSBP010000306.1 GCA_017437205.1 Lachnospiraceae bacterium | reverse complement strand
AGATAGGAAAATGCCGGATGGAAGCGTAAGAAAAAAGGGGCTAAATGTTCATGCACTAAGGCATACTGCGATCACGCTTGCGAATACTGCACATGGTGCAAATGTAATTAATACGGCTCTAATGGCTGGACACACAGCCATTAGAACTGAAAACATTTATACACATGCTAGTGAAGCGATTAAGAATGTAAAAACAGCAAGTGAATTGGTTCTTGGTATTAATGATACCAGAGAAACTATTTGTGAAAGCAATAATAACAATGTTGATGATGATGAGCTTTATGAAATGTATTTAAAACTTCATGCAAAATTCGGAGGTACAAGTGGGTAAAATATAATATGGATCAGTTTGATGGAGAGTAGCAATAAACTACTCTCTATTTTTGTGCTTTATATCAATTTAAGAAAGGAGTATCCCGATGAAATGCTTGATGAAATATCAATGGGTGAAGTTACCGCGCAATTGCATGCCTGAAGGCAAAGGCATAATGGGTTCCTGGGCGAGACTTGCATCACGGGCGGCATATCGTAAAGGATACGCCTCTTACTGTGGACATACAAACGCTGTAAGTCCGGGGATGTGGTCCGGTGGTGTTGTAGGTCTTAAAAGCATTCTGGGTTCCAAAAGCCGCACACAGAGCCTTGAAATACTTGAGCAACTTGAGATGCTGGGATTGATCAAATACACACAGGATAAAAAGACGAAGAAACTTACTTATGAGATCACAGACTGGGTTGCCATTTGTTCAGGTGAAGGCTGCTCTAATGGTGCCGTGTATGCAACAGAGGGATATGGATTTCTTTGCCTTCCAAGAAATATCACGGAGAGACTTGTTGAGGATAACTATATATTTGAAGAAGCAGACGCATGGTTAGATCTCTGGTGCCACACGGTATCGGCGGATCCAAACAATGCGTTTTCTTTTTTTGCACCAGCAGTTCAGTATGGACGCAAAGGAGTAGTACTTACACTGGAGACGTTGGGGAGACGCTGGCGTTGGGAGAAAACAAAGGTATGGCGGTTCTTTAAGAAGTATAGGGATACCTTTATGCTTAAAAGGCTTCCGGGATCTTTTGGCAGTCTTGTGTTTAATCTTCAGTATCCAATCGGTACAGAAGTAAATGTGCCGGAGACTGAGAAAATTGAACGTATTTTGAATGAAATACGCATAATGGGTGCAAATACGCACAAAAAGGAGTCGGATCATGAGCATATCTGCAACCTGGTAGCATGGTTCAGCTACCGGCTTCTTGCAAAAGAAAACGTTCAATCATTGGTGGAAAATCGCATTGCACTTTTAGACCCTTATTATTTACGCGCGTATTTTTCTCATTCGAATTGTAAGAACTGTAAATATGACTGCAAGGGTAAGAGTATATGTCGAAACGCAGTGATTGAAGTAAGTCAAATTCGTGGTCCCTGTAGGGGAATAGATATAACAAAAATTGGAAAGGATTTATTTGATTATGAGCCCTATGGAAGAAAAATCGCTGTATGAGCAGCACGAAAACCGTATTCAGGAACAGTCAGATGCGTTTATAGCACTTTTGACGAGGAGAGGGATGCTCGGAGATCGTCAAATCGAGGATGAGAAAAAGCGGGGAGTACTGCAGGAGAAAAACCGTACCCGCTATCACAATACGCTTATGCTTCTTCAGCATTATAGAACGATAGTCTGGGTCATGGAGAGTTTTCCAGACACAATTGCTGAAGAACTGGAGAAACCATTTGAGCAGTTTGATACCCTGCTTGAACATGTGGATACAGAGGTGGCGCGCGGAAACAAGAAGCTAGAGAACCGGATCGCAGGAGCCAGAAAGACACGCTTGTTGATAGATCGAGTAAATGAGGCACTTACTGTTTTGAAGAATAAGCCGGAAAACGGAGAAAAACTGTATCAATTAATCTATCTGACCTACATTGCTCCGGAAAAGATGAGTGTTCCGGAGCTTCTTTATCGCCTGGATCTGTCTTCAAGACATTATTACCGGCTCCGTCAACAGGCCATCACGATTCTATCTATTCGCTTGTGGTCTGCGCCAACGGCAGAGATTGAGTTGTGGGTGGAAATGTTAGATTTGCTGGAAGGAAATGAAGTATGATGATAGCTTTTGCTATGGCACAAAAATGGCAGAAAAAAGGCACAACCATGCCGATGACATGCAAATGGAAAAGTGATATACTGATATCGTCCAAAAGTGGGCGAGGGCGAAAGTGAGCCGTTTCTAACAGCACTGTATGCTGATAGAGGCGGCTCTTTTTGTACCTAAAAAATGAAAGGAGGACAACAAACATGGTGAAGAAATTTAAGGTGAATTCAGAAAAAGTGAGGGTTGCATATTGGTCGTTTGTTGGAGTAGCAGCGGCGATGATCCTGTCACTGCATCCGGTGATGGCGGATACCATCTGGGAACGATTCTCTGCAATCATGCAAGATATCTACGGACAGATCGTGGCTCTCAGTACCATCGTGGCGGTCACCGTGGGATCCATCGCATTGATCATCCGGATGGTATCGCGGAATCAGCGGGCTGTGGATGAAGCTACCCAGTGGCTCAAGCGTATAGTGATCACTTGGATTATTTTGAACTCGCTGGGATTTATCGTTGCGTATCTTCAGCCGCTCATTGCCGGTGGAAATTATGTGCATGGTGGAACGCCCCCCGTATAATCGTCTAGATCAAGCGGAAATGGAGGTGGTAACCAATGCTTGACTGGATTTTTGAAGGGATCATCAACTGGGTATCCAGTATTGTAACTGATCTCATGGATGCCGTTTCCGATATGTTTTTGCAAGCACTTGGGACAGATATGACCGCCATGGAGGAGTATTTTCCCTTTGTTGGAAAGGCATTTACGATTATGCAGTATATTGCCTGGGCGGTATTGTTTCTGGTTACCGTCTGGCAATTGTTTCGGACATTTGGCGGTCCGGTTACTGAAGCTGAGAATCCGTTGGTTTTGACCGGAAGAGGAGTCTTGTTCGCAATATTGATCGGATACGCAAAGCCTGTGTTCACATTGATCCTTGACATCGCCACAGCACCTTACACAGCGCTTATGGACATTCAACTGTCGGCGGAGGACTTTACGTTTGCCGGAATAGAACAGGTGATGGCAAACGGATTGACCTCGGTAGTTGCGATTGTATCGGTAGTAGGGATGTTACTGCTCATCATCCTGCAGATTGCACTTGGGTGGAACTACTTCAAATTATTGCTGGAGACCGTCGAACGGTACATCGTGGTGGGCGTATTGTGTTACACATCGCCTCTGGCTTATTCCATGGGGGCATCCAAAACAACGGCACCGGTTTTTCGAAGCTGGTGCCGGATGGTAGGATCACAGCTTTTACTGCTTGTGATGAATGTATGGTTTTTAAGGGGATTCAGCTCATCAATGGGAGCCTTCATTGGAAATGGAGGTGCTTTGTCAACAGGAAACGGAAGCGTATTTCTCTGGTTGTTCTGTGCGATTGCGTTTTTGAAGACTGCTCAAAAGTTTGATGCGTATCTGTCAGCGATGGGACTCAGTGTTGCCCAGACTGGTTCAGGTATGGGGATGGAACTTTTGATGGCAGCACGGGTGATCACGGGTGTTGGTCACGGTGCAAAGAGTGCAGGACGAGTATTTAGGGAGCCTTCAGGGACAGGTACCGGCAGAGCTACAGCCACAGGTACCGGAGCGGCAGCAAGCACATTTGCAGCTGGGTTTGCTGATAAATTCAAAGGAAACAGCTATGTTCGCGATGCGGTCGTCGCGGGGGGAAACCGCATGGGAGCAGACGGAACCGTTGGGTTTGTTGCGAGAGTGTTTGGCGGGATGGCTGCGCGTAACGGAGCGCTGTTATCCGGTGACTCGATTGCTTCTGTTGCAGTAAGACCTGCGAATGTATCTGGAATGATTGCCGGAGAGATTGCGGACAGAAGTTTATCCAATTACATGCCTCACATGAGCGGTAAGCAGGTATCCGGGACAGAAGTCACGGGTGGTCAGATCAGCACAAAAGTGGTTGGTTCAGACGGTAAGGAAACATCTGTTGAACTGTTCCATGCAACACAGTTTGAGAAGCCGGAAGGACCGCATCGCGTTGTATCTGCATCAGATGGCAGTCAGTGGTATCAGATTGCCAGTGGAACGGGTGCAGGAGAATTCTATGATGCGCCTAAGTTCACCGGTAATCAGAATGAAGCTGCTCAGGTTGCGGCATCATTTCCGGATGCACCGTCTGGTACAACGCTTAGAACTGTGGATAGCGGTGTGATTGAGGCGAGTTATGGAGATCACAGTACGCTTTGGTATAACAGTGGTTTTTATGAGGAGCCAAGTGCGCCTCATGGTACGATGACAGACGCAAGTGGTGTAGAGTGGTATACCATACAGCAACATGCAGAGGTGCCGATGTTTGAGGCCGGCGAACCTGCACAGCCTTACAATCAGGCACTGTTTCAGCAATTTATGCCGGGGTTTGACCGTGAAGTATTTTCTGTGGATGGCTTTCAAACGTTCGATGGAGAGTTTGAGGTCAGACATGAAGATGGCTCCGGTACAAAGTTCTATGACACTGCCCGGTTTGCTCCGCCAAGAGGAGACTATCAGGTATACGAGGATAGTAAAGGCGGTCAGTGGTACGCAGTTGGGGGCAATGCTGCGGTGGATCGAGTGCCCTTGTTTGAGCAGGGCAAGCCTGTTTATGACGGTGATAGCGTATTGACAATGAATGTTGATACGGTACGGTATAAAACAACACCCATTCGTTACGAAGAACCGAAGGCGCGGACAATCGGAAACAATAAAGCACCGAGAAAAAAGCGGTAGTGTAAATCTGACCGAATCGTAAGAAAACGGTTCGGCTGTTTGTTTTTTATGTGGCCGGATGAAGTAGCAGGAGGTGAAGAAACGGATGGAATATGATAAGCAACAGATTGGTGAAGGTGCAGATGATTATGGACGTGCAGTGTCGCAGGCAGCAAAGGCGGCGAAGTCATTTGGCAGGGAGACCGCGAAGCAATCGGCAGTAAAGGGCGCTGAAATTGCCTCAAATTCGGCTTTTCGGCTTGCAGTGGGAGGAAGTAAGACAACAGCAGAAATCGCGGCAGGCTCGGCCGCAGGAGGCCCTTGGGGAGCAATCGTGTCTTCTTTGTGGGCTGCAAGACACACTTTGTTTAAGGTGTTGGTCTGTCTTTGCCTGGCGCTGGTATTCCTGATCGTGATCGTAACTGAGCTTCCCAGTATCATTATCAACAAGGCACTGGGGCTTAATGGGAACAAAACCTCGGATTCCGTGATTACCATTTATGAGGATGTGACGGAAGAAATCACAAAGAGTATCCGGCTTGGATATGATACTTCTATGGAACGGGTAAAAAGCATGATCTCGGATGGTGGTTATGATAAAGAACTCTCCATGAATGCATTGGTGAACTATGCTCAGAGTTCAGCTGGATACGATGCGGCATACATCATGTCGGCATATTCTGCATCCGTTGAACAGATGAAGACGGATAAACAGGATATGGTAACAAAGCTTGCCAGTGTAGCCGGAGAGATGTTTCCGGTTACGGTGGTTGAGCGGGAAAAGGAGATCATCACGCCGGTTGTCTACTATACCTATGAGCCGACCACGGTGACTGTGATAACGGAGGTGGTTCAAACCGGAACGGTGAATGGTGTGCCTCAGTACCGATATGAATCCGAAGAGATGATCTACTATGTGAGGAAATCGGAGCAGTTTTCGGAAGCAGAAATCGAGGTCGAGACGTATACGGAAGTGACGGTTAACTGTCCAATCTTTTTTGATGGTGTCATAACGGGAATAGAGCCAGTGACTTATTATCAGGTTTCGGGAAAAGAAAGACTGTCTCCCTCGGTGGAAACGGTTAACTATCTGGAATGCACGATACATCCATTTGACGAATCGGTGATCATTGATGCGTTTGGGTTGGATCTGAGAGCAAAATACCATGGTCTGGGAATTACGTATGGAGATGTAATCGAGAACAAAGCGAAAGCACTAAAAAAGACACTTTATGGAGCGGCACAAAGCGGGAGTTCTGTTCCCTTAACCGATGCAGAACTGACCGCTTTTCTTGGCAGGCAGAATTGCAGTAGCATGAGAAAAGAAATGGTGAGGAATGGTTTGTCATTAGTGGGGAAAGTTCCATACTTTTGGGGTGGAAAATCCGATGCCGGTTGGAATGAGGATTGGAACACGCCAAAACTGGTAACGGCGGCAGGAGACATCACCAGTGGTACAATCCGGCCCTTTGGGTTGGACTGTTCGGGCTTTACCGACTGGGTGTATAAAACCACCTTGAGCATGGAAATCGGTGAAGGTACGTGGAACCAGCATGATAACACAGATCCAATTACGGAAGAGGAACTGTTGCCGGGAGATCTCGGATTTCTGATGGATGCAGAAGGAGAGGATTTGAATCATGTACTGATTTTTGCCGGCTATAGTGAAGAAGGTGAACGCATGTGGGTTCATTGCACGGAAGGGACCGGTGTGATACTCAATCATCCGGAGGATGAACTGGTTTTGTCATTTCGCAGAGTCAATGGTATTGAGGATGAAGATTTGGCCGGTTATACCGGTGGATAAATGGGGAAAGGAGTGACCATGAATGACAGAGAGTATGAGAATATCTACGCAATCCCGTCAAACTATACGGATTCCGGTAAACTGCTTGGCGGTATGATTGAGCCGAGAAATGCAGCCGAAGCACTGAGTCTGGTTCTGGTTGTGGGGTATCCGGAACTCATGCTGATATCGATGCCGGGGACAATCCGTATTGTGGTGATGACGGTAACGCTGATTCCGTTGGGTGTTGTTGCATTGATGGGAATTGGCGGGGACTCACTATATCAGTATTTAGGACACATCATTCACTACATGGTGAGGCGGAGAAAATTAACGATGAGAAGGGTGGGATACAACTATGACCTGGCGCAGCTCCACAGACGGAAAAAGAAGCAGAAAAAGGCGAAAAAAAATTGAGTTTGTGCAGGATTTTCTGCCAATCAAAGAGTTGCGCCATGGCGTGATTGAAACAACAGATGGCAGATATGTTAAGATTCTTGAAATCGAGCCGGTAAACTTTATGCTGCGTTCAGACGAGGAACAGCATAATATCATCTGTTCATTTGCGAGCTGGCTGAAGATTTCACCGATGACACTACAGTTCAAATCAATTACGCGGAGGGCGGACTCGGATAAACATGTGGCCATGATCCGTAGGGAACTGGAATCGGAAAAGAGTGAGAAGTGTCGGTTACTTGGCGAGGATTATATTCATCTCATCAAATATGTCGGAAGCAGGGAGGCGTTAACCAGACGCTTCTTTTTGATTTTCCAATATGAAGAGATCCGGCGCAGGGAATCAGACGATTTCGGACAGATCCTCAGTATGATGCAGACCGCAGAGCAGAATGCCAGAACATATTTTATGCATTGTGGAAATGTTATCCTGCAGCCGGATGATCCGGATGAAGCAACAGCGGAAATTCTTTACCAGTTCTTTAACCGGCGTTCCTGTGTAGATGAGCCGTTTTCAAGCAGGGTAAATCGGGTGGTGGTTGATCGGATGGCGGCAAAGAACCTGGTTATTGGGGTGGATGCGGTTCCGCATATACGCCCTGCGCATTTTGTTGCGCCGCGAGGGATCGACCTAAAGCATCATCGTTATGTGATCATGGATGGTCT
>JAFSBP010000305.1 GCA_017437205.1 Lachnospiraceae bacterium | reverse complement strand
GTCCTTCGTCGCATTTCCCGCCATCGCTGAAATGCCTTCAATCTCCATCGTCGCCAGTCCGGCAATGCCGCCGATCACATCATCTGCGATGCGAACCTCACCGATCGCCTCATTTTCATGATGCAGTATGTGCGTACTGCGGTTTTCAACTTCTTTACCCATATCATCGACCTCCTGATATTTCTATACAGATTCCCCAAAAAACGAGGATTTTATCCCAATTGTCTAATCTTCATTATACAGGAGGATTTGGGTTTTGTAAATAGTTTTATTCTTCCGCCAGTTCCATCAGTGTAATGATGATTTTATCCACAGTCATTCCGGTCTTTCGCTCAACGATATCCTCGATCTGGGCACGCTCTGCGTCGCTAATCGTATACCTGCACACCACCACATCAATCATCGCATCGGTGATGCTGACCACTGAACGGTCAAACCCTTTTGCGGACAACAATGTCTCCACCGAGTTTTCCATCTCCGCCGTCTCTGTCATTTTTACAATTGCGGACACCGCGCTGGCTTTCAGTTCCTCAGAGATCTTGTCATTGTTGATCACGTCTAAAAGTGTCTCTTTATTGCGGGCGCGCACCTGCTCACGGTTTAGCTGGACAGTCGCCACATAATCCGCCACCGTCACACCGTTGGTCAGAATTGCCTCGCCCGGTGTCGATGAGGGCAGTTTAATTTCCCCCTCCTGCGGAGTTTCAGGGTTATTTTCCCCCACCTGATCTCCTGCCGGCGGCTTGTTTGCGTCCGCATTCGCTTCCGTTTCGCTTCCGTCTTCCGGAAACGCTTCCACATCCACCAGTGATTCGCCCACCGCGCCGTTCTCCGCCAGCAGATCGTCAAGAGATCCGCCCGTCTCACTTCCTGCGTTAACTATCGAATCCTTATCCCCCGCGCCCTGTGCCTGATCGCCGCTTCCTGCATAGTTTAAGTACCCGGCAACAGCGATCATCATTGCCAACAGTGTAAGTATGACCTGATTTTTCTTCACGACTTTTTTCACGCTTTTCATCTCCTTCACCTAAGACTTTATTCTGCCTCTAATACTTTTATCTTATGTACTTCCAGATCGAATAATGCTTCCACTGCCTCATAGATTTCGTTTTTTACAGAAGCGCTTTTTGCTCCCTCGGCGAGCACCAGCACTCCGCTGACCTTAGGATTGATTTCCTTGATCACATAGGGTGCGCCATTTCCTCCTGCCTGCACCGTGTCGGAGCTGTATTCCACCATATTGCTGTCCCTTATTCCACCCTGGCTGTCCTCCTCATGGATTGACTCCGTATTTTTCTTTTCATTGGTCTGAAACACCAGCTCTGACGAAGATTCCAAGGTAATCATCACCTCCACCTTTCCGGCTCCTCTCACCTGCGACAGTATTTTTGCAAGCTTTTCCTCCAGTTTTTCCTCGTAAGTCAGCTCGTCGGTACCGGCCGGCTGAACTGTGTTCTGATTGTCTTTCTCACCATTCTGAACATCTGCGGATGTAGGCCAGACGATCACCGCCAACAATAACCCGATGATCAGTACAATTGCCCACGTTTTTTTCTTTCCCATCAATTGTTCCACCAGCAAAGAAATTTTATTTTTTCTATCGTCCATTATTCTCACCTCCCCCTTTATCTGCCGGTTTTACCGGTTCAATTGGCGCGATATTTACCTCTACTTCTACCCTTATACCAGGTTCTTCCTGCGTATTCATTTCCACACCTTTCGTTTCCTCTTCATCCTTCGCATTTGCCTCCACATCTTCCGAACTTAGGCT
>JAFSBP010000304.1 GCA_017437205.1 Lachnospiraceae bacterium | reverse complement strand
GCGAAGCAGATTTAGCCCCACTTCTTCCGCCATTTCCTGTGCCACCACCAAAGCCTTCTTATAATCATACGGCTCCTTCAAAACCTGCCCAGACGAAAACGAATTATTCGTCGGCTTATAATTTCGGATATCGACAATTTCACACGGCTCCCATCCCCACGCATGATCAATCAAAAGCTCTGCATTCACTCCAAACATCTTATACAAAAAGTCCTCATCTTTTTCCGAACAAAGTGCAATGTCGCCCATCGTATAAAGTCCCGCCGATTCTAGCCGTTTTGCATAGCCTTTCCCCACGCGCCAAAAATCCGTCAACGGCCGATGCTTCCATAATTTCTGCCGATAGCTCATCTCGTCTAATTCCGCTATACGAACTCCATCCTTATCCGGCTCCACGTGCTTCGCCACAATATCCATCGCAACCTTGCATAGATACAGATTTGTTCCGATACCGGCTGTGGCTGTGATCCCGGTGGTCTCGTAGACATCCTGAATCATCTTCCTCGCGAATTCCCTCGCAGAAAGTCCACTGACCTTCAGATAAGCCGTCACATCCATCATCACTTCATCGATGGAATAGACGTGGATGTCCTCCGGTGCGACATACTTCAAATATACATGGTAAATTTGGGTGCTGCAGTTCAGATAATGTGCCATGCGCGGCGGTGCCACGATATAGTCGATCTCCAGAGACGGATCCAACTCCAGCTCCTTCGCATTGAACGAAGTTCCGGTGAATCTGCGCTCAGGTGCACACTGCCTGCGTTTAGCATTTGCCTCCTTCACCTTCTGCACCACCTCAAACAGTCTGGGTCTCCCGGGAATTCCGTAAGATTTCAACGACGGCGAGACTGCCAGACAGATGGTCTTCTCCGTGCGGCTGGCATCGGCCACCACAAGATTTGTGGTGAGCGGGTCCAACCCGCGCTCTATACACTCCTGCGAGGCGTAGAAGGACTTGAGATCGATCGCAATGTATATCCGATTTTCCGTCACGTTCCACACCTCCATCTTGTCTTCTAAACAAAAACGATCTACGTCGCAATCAAGAAAGATCCGAAGAAATTTTCTCTCCCTCCTGCAAGGTCATGGCATCCATCGCCATCTTCACCAACTCACGAACCTTCTCCTCGGGCATATGCATCTTCTCGGAAAGTTCTGAAAGGGTCGCCTCTCTGCCCAATTCTTCTGCAAGACGCGCCGTCACGATCATCAGCGAGTTCACCTGTGACGCCAGATAGCCGCCCACATCGGCCTGACTGCCTGCCTCCGCAAGCGCATCCTCGATCGCCCGTTTAATCTCCGTCAGGATCAGTTCCTCGAAAGAACCTCCCTCATACATGCTGACCGCCATCACCAGCGCCATATTCGCCTCCTGGATCAGATCCATCAGCAAAACGCCCTGACCGCGGTACAGTGCCGCTGTCTTTGCCGCAAACCGAAGGCGGCCTTCAATCAACGCCTTTCCCACAGAAGTGTCTCCGGCCAACAACTGCCTAAGTTGTTCCTCCTCCCGCACTTTACTGAAACGGGGAAGCGCAGACAAATCAGCCATGTACATCTTATAATACGCGGAATCCTCCTCGTCCTCTTCCTGCACTTCATTATTTCCACTATGGGAAGCGGTACCGGATTGTGTGTTTTCCTCCGCCTCAGCTTTCGCTGTCATCTCCGCAATATAATCTTCACTCTCCACCAGCACATGATTTTGGCTCAAATACTGGTTTATCATCTCCATTTGGTCTGCGGATAATGCGTATCCTTTGAATGCATCCTCCACCTGTCCTTTCGTCAGGCAAAATCCGTTCGCCGCCGCCAGCGTGAGCAGATTTTCCAGATCTTCCATAAAACTTTCCGGTCTTCCCATGGTATCTCCTCTTTTTTGAAATTTGTTCTTTGCTCGTTCTCAAGTATCGTTTACGTCAATTCAGCTTCGTCTAAATCGCTTCGCGATCTCCCACGCGCCCTGATTGAGAATCTCTTTCATCTGTTCTCTTTCTTCCCCGGCCGCCTGCATCATCCAATCCAATTCATCCAAAAATCCCTTCACATGAGGCACCCGATACGCTCCGGCATCACTGCCCGGTGCCAGCTTCACACCTAGCTGCATCGCACGTCGTACAGTGTCCATCTGTTCCTCACCATACTTTTTAAGCACATCATCGGGGGAACGACCGTCGCCAATCT
>JAFSBP010000303.1 GCA_017437205.1 Lachnospiraceae bacterium | reverse complement strand
CACGCCCTGTGCAACCGGGATTCTCCCACAGGCACTCCAACACATTCCATTCTGCGGGGGTAAGGCTGATATTTTTCGTCTCCATCGCAATCTCCTCCTTTTTTCTTAAACAGTGGTCCGTTAACGTGGCCTCGTTTTTGGTAAAATCATTTCAACAATTGTTTACTTTGTAAACACAGTATATCATGCGCAGTTTACATTGTCAACATCTTTTCTGTTAAGTTTTTATCACGTTTCTGTAACACTTTTGTCATTTTCTTTTTTAAAGTTTTCAGTTATTTTTCTTGTCTCTCGATACAATTCGTGTTACACTATGTACGTTAGCAGGCTAATTCGTTAAAGTCTGCTCGCAACGATTGCGGACATACTTACCGAAGCAATCAATTTTCCTCAGGAGGTTTTCCATGAGTAGCTACGGACTTCTCGGCGAGAAACTGGGACACAGCTTTTCGCCCGCGATTCACAAACAATTATGGGATTGCGACTACGATTTGATCCCCCTCCCCCGCGATCAGGTGGACGATTTCTTTCGGCAACGGACATTTTCCGGCATCAATGTGACGATTCCCTACAAACAGGTCGCCTGCGAAACCTGCGAGCACGTTGACACGAAGGCGAAGGCCATCGGCGCCGTAAATACAGTCGTGAACCAAGATGGCATTCTCTACGGCTATAATACGGATTATGACGGTTTTCTGTACTGTGCGAGACGCGCGGGCATCGATTTTGCAGACAAAAAGGTATTGATTTTGGGAAACGGCGGTACCAGCCTGACGGCACGAAACGCTGTCGCGGACAATGGCGCCCGTGAGATTGTGGTTATCTCACGAAGTGCAGCGCCCTCCGACAATTCAGAGCTGTCTTCTGCCGACCTTACCGTCGGCATCACTCGCAACTGCCCTTTACGGTTTGACACCTATGACAGACTGGCCGCGCATCATTGCGACGCGGAGATAATTATTAACACCACTCCGGTGGGCATGTACCCGAACAATTACGCCACTCCGGTGGATCTCACCCTGTTCCCCCACCTTAGCGGTGTGGTGGATGTAATCTATAATCCCGGAACGACGCTTTTGGTTCACACTGCCAGAAGCATGAATATCCCTGCCACCTGCGGACTTCCCATGCTGGTGGCTCAGGCAGCCTACGCGGCAGAATATTTCAGCGGCCGGACGTTCTCCGACGAGGATATTGAGCGCGTGTACAAAAAAGTTCTGGCTGAGACGTCAAATATTGTTTTGATCGGCATGCCCGGCTGCGGCAAGACCACAGTGGGAAAAGCCCTATCCGAGACACTTCACAGAGAGGTAGTGGATGTGGACACCTTGATTGTCGAGCGTGAAGGCCGCCCAATTCCAGACATTTTTGCCACTGACGGCGAGGAATATTTCCGCCGATGCGAAACGGAAGCCGCTAAGATCGCCGGTGCGAAGACCGGCGTGATCATCTCCTGCGGCGGCGGACTCCCCACCCGGGGGGCAAACCACTTCCCCATGCTACAGAACGGGCGGATCTACTATCTGGACCGAAATCTTGAGAAGCTGGCCACCGACGGCCGCCCTCTGTCCCAACAAAACAAACTGACCGATATGTACGCAAAGCGGCATCCGATTTATCAAAGCCTCTGTCACCGACAGATTTCGGTCGCAGAAGGCAATCTACCGCAAATGGTCAATGAGATAATGGAGGATTTCTATGAAAATATTGGTGATTAACGGCCCCAACCTGAACATGCTGGGCATCCGTGAGAAGAACATTTACGGAGCAGACACCTACGAAAGTCTGCTGAAGAAAATTCAGAACTACTGTGATTCCGAGGGAATCGAAGTGGAGTTTTACCAGTCTAACCATGAGGGCTGCCTGGTGGATCGCATTCAGGAAGCCTACTTCCAGAATATCGACGGCATCGTGATCAATCCCGGCGCCTACACCCACACCAGCATAGCCATCCTAGACGCGCTGAAATCCGTGATGATCCCCACCGTGGAGATTCACATCTCCGATGTGAAATCCAGAGAGGACTTTCGGCAGATTTCCTACGTTTCCTACTATGCGAAAAAGACCATCATGGGCATGGGGACGGACGGATATATTGAGGCGATAAAGGCGTTATGTGAAGAATAGGCTTGAAAAAGAATCCCCCTTCCTTTGCCCAATGCACAAGCATGGTTGCAAAAGAGGGGGGATTTTTTATTCCGCAACAAGTTCTTTCATCGTATCTTCCCGCATATATTTTGCGCAAATACTTTCTACCATAAAGCCTCCGTCTTTATAGCTAATTTGCCATTCAACCCTAATGAATTCCCATAAACTTCCCATGTTTCCAGAACACAATAACAGATCACATCCTTGTTTTTCATCATAGCTTACAATTACGCTTGTTGCCGTTACCACATTCTGATATACGTTCTTTGCTTCATCAAAATAGATATCGATCAATTCCTCACTTACTTCCAACACTGTAGAAATTCCTTTGTTTTCAAAAGTGATTTTCAGATGAGTATTGTCTATTTTCTGAAGTTTCAGATCAAGTCGTGTCGTTCGGGCATATAAATCAGTGTATTCAAGCAATCCGGAATATCCTTTTCCTTCATTATAGATCTCGATTCTGACCCATTCTCCGTTATCTTTTTCAAAGAAACTGATATAAGTCGTTCCGTCATTATCTGCACCGGGTACATGATGTTTATAAAAAATCTCCACGGCACCATCTCCGTCGAAATCAACGCTATACACTCGATAAAATCCCCATACTTCATGATCTAGTTTCAGCATTTCCCCAGATCCAAAGAACAGATATGCCTCATGACGCTTTTCTTCCTCACAATAACGCTGATATACACGATCAGTCAATCCATCTCCGTCATAATCCATGTTCAGTGGATAATTTTTATTGGTTCTGGGATGAATATCCAAGAATCCGGTATATCCCCAAGGAAGGAAAATCCCATCATGCACCAAATTTTCTTCTACTTCCGTCTTCTGATCAAAGTCTGCCCATGCCTGATCAATCCACGGTTCACCAATGCCTTCCCTATTCGGTGTCTGCAAACTTCCCTCTCCGACTTCAGTCAAGATTTCTACCGTTCTGCCTACCATGCTACCGCCAAGACTCAGCCACAACGCATTATCAACCGCTACCGCTTGACGAGATTCCTTAAGTTCAATTCCAGACTCAGCAAAATGAGCTATTTTCGTGTAGAATTCATCTCCAAAATTCCAGCCGACCACCGAATATTCGTTACAGAGAACAAAATCATAGCCATATTTACTGATATCACCTTGTACTGTCCCGACCTCAAAAAACTCTGCTGCCCAGAAGACATCTGCTTCTTCGCCAATAGTTCCTGTTTCCAAATCAATCGCCGCCATTCCTTTGTCAACAGGTATTTCGCTTCGCATATATTTGACATAAGGTTTTCCGTTCTTATCAATGCACAAAGAAGGATATTGTTTATTTTCCTCCACATCAATCTTTTGTTTCAAAATACCTTCCTGATCAAACACATAAATAATATTTTCATATTCTACCAGGATGTTTTTTTCAGAGCAAACTACATCCGAAGTATAGCCTTTTACCTCATCAAGCTTTCTCTCCCATAACATGTCACCATGGCAATTCCACTTTGTTAAAAAGTACTCACCTACGCCAAATGACATCCGACGAAGAATCGAAATAAGATTTCCATCTTCATCTACCGTCATTCCCATAAGATATTCTCCGTTTTTATGGCTATATTCATAACCAATATGCAGTTCCTCTTTATCCATGCATTCATCAAAAGAATAGATGGTTTCTGCTCCGGTACCATCAGGATTATATCTTATTACTGAATAGTGACGCATAAGACTTCCATCTCCCGACGATCTCTGACTATTCATGCCATATACATAAATATATTGATTGTTTCCGGTAATCCTTTCTACTCCCAGCGATTCTTTCTCAAGCATTGTTTTTTGATTATATAGAATATTCTTCTTTATTTCAGAAAAACTGCCAATCGAATCCTCTTTACTTTCTTCCTGATCAAAAAATTCCTGCTCGTTTGTTTCTGCCTCTGTATTCTTAGACTCATCAAGACTATCATCAACGATTATATCTTTGGATGACGCATTTCCGCCCTCAGCCTGTCCGTTCGTCCCGAACACCACCAGCACAGCTACTAATACCACCGCAAATACCGCGCCCATCCACACCGCAGGCTTCTTAAAACTCAACACATGCTTAATTCTGCTCTTTACACTGACCTCGCCAAATGCAGTGATTGCATTCCAATTAATTCTTTTCTGCGTCGCCACCGTCAGAAGCGTCCGACTGTATGCTTTCCGAAGCTCCGCGTCGGCTCCTTCAAGAGCCATCTCATCACAGCTCATCTCCATATCGCGGCACATACCGAACCACGCCACCCACACAAGCGGATGGAACCAATATACGATGGTCAGCACCGTCGCAATTATCTTCACCAGATAGTCCTTCCGCCGGATATGGCTGGTCTCATGAAGCAGAACCCACGCCTGCTCCTGACGATCCAGTCCCACCGGAAGGTAGATTGTCGGCTTTCTGATGCCCAACACAAAGGCTGAATCAATCATGTCAGTTTCATAAACACGGGTGCGCACTTTGACTGCTGTTCTCACACGCAGTTTAAGACGAATCCAACTGACGATCATGAAAACCGACAGAATAATCATGCCTAAAACCCATACCCATGCGCAGACTGTCTGCCAGTCAATCTCCTGCCACAGGTTTGTCTGCGGTTTCGTTTCGATTGTTTGACCCGGCAGTTGCGGCAACGAACTGATTGTACTTCCCGGACGGTTGTTTACATTGCTATCTGGCTCGAAATCGCCAATCATTGTCCCGCCGATCTCAGGCACGACACTCGTATTTCCGCCAACTCCCAGCATAGAATCCGGGCGTTCATTCGTAGCCCCGCCGACCTCCGGTGCCGGCTCCGGCGAATAATTTCCTTCTCCGCCAACATCCGGAACAATACCCGGCAATTCAAGTTCCACCTTCCCCGACGAATCATTTTCCGGCAACAAATTCAGATTGAAGATACTGAACGCACTGTCCACCGTCAGCGGACAGACCAGACGAAACGCCACAACCAGCCACAAAAGGTAGGTATATTTTTTCGGCGCCTTGCGAAACAGCCAGCGCAAAACCAGCACT
>JAFSBP010000302.1 GCA_017437205.1 Lachnospiraceae bacterium | reverse complement strand
TGGGATATGAAGAAGCGTAAATACATAGAAATCATGGACACCGTAATCAATGCATACAGCGACGAACGTGTCCGGGAGTATATCGATGAGGTAAAGAGAGATGGCTTAAGCGAACATGGATTTGCCCGGTTAGCGGTAGCCCTTGGAATATTAATCGCGCATGGTCGTCGTGGTGATCAAAAGGAGATCTTTGCTGAAATGATGGATATTTGTTGTGCACAGATTCCTACGGCATTACAAAAGCATTGCAATGTGGGTAATGATTTTGCTGTGAGGGAAATTGTTTCCTGTTTGCTTTTGCTGGAAGAAAAGAGGGTATTTCCGAAAGAGAAAACAGACGAGTGGAGAGAATTGCTGAAGAAAATCGATCCATATACCTGTTACCGGGTGATTGCGTCAGATCCTCCAGCACGGATTGGTAACTGGGCGGCATTCGGCGCAGCCAGTGAACAGGCGCGAAAATATGCCGGGATAGGCTGCGAGGATCGCTTTATTGATAATCAGATTGCCTCCCAATTATTTTCGTTTGATGAAAACGGAATGTATCGTGATCCCGGATCGCCTATGTTATATGATATTGTGACTCGAGGAGTGCTCTCAACAGCGTTGTATTACGGATATGACGGCCCGCACAAAGAGCAATTGGAACAATTGTTGGAAATGGGCGGCAGGCAGACTCTATATATGCAGTCTGTGACAGGTGAGTTGGCCTATGGAGGAAGGAGTAACCAGTTCCTACACAATGAAGCATGGATCGCAGCCTTATGTGAATATGAAGCATGCCGATATAAGCAGCGCGGTGAACTCATATTGGCAGGTCAATTTAAATCGGCAGCCAAGCTTGCGGTAAACAAGCTCACACAGTATCTTGATGGAGAACAGATGTATCACATCAAAAATGCCTATCCCAATGACAGTCAGTTCGGTTGCGAAGGCTATGGTTATTTTAACAAATATATGGTGTCGATTGCATCGCTTATTTATCTTGCATATTTGTTTGCAGATGATTCGATTGATCCTGTCCCCTGTCCGGCAGAAGCGGAAAATTATATTCATCGCACCAGTGATTACTTTCACAAGATCTTCTGTAAGTTTGGGGAGTATTTTGTACAATACGAGACCAACGCTAACTTCCATTATGACGCGAACGGTCTGGGAAGAGTTCACCGGAAGGGTGCTCCGTCAATGATATGCCTTTCTGTTCCCTGCGCAAAGAAGCCCGGTTATCATATTGATTTGGAAAACCCGTCAGACTTATCTATCTGTGGAGGTGTTTGCATAAACGGCATTGATATGTTTGGATGTGAGGCAGGCACCGAATATCAATTGGATGATCAGTCAGTAAGCGAATATGAGGCAAAACTTGAATGGTCTTGCAAACTTACGGATGGGCATGAGTACAAAGAGTACTGTACTGTATCCGCAGATGGTGTTCATTTGAAGTTTAAAAGTGACGGGGAACTTTGTTGCCGGCTTCCTGTATTTGCGTGGGACGGTATGCATCAGAGCTGTGTCGAGGCATCAGAGAATAGGATTATTGTTAGCTTTGACGGCTGGCAGTGTTGCTATGAGACGGACGGTGTGATCATGGACGGTGAAGCGATATATGCAAACCGAAATGGCCATTATCGGGCTTTTACAGCGAAGAAACGCGGTGAATTGAACCTTAGAATTTCAATTTATCCGGCGGTAACAGAGTGAAAGTACAATATTGAAATGAGTAGGGAGAATGTTTGACAAATGAACAAGATTATGAAAAGCAGAGAAAAAATCTTAAAAATTGTTGCAGGTGTTACAACTGATGAGGATACAGCGGTAAAATTTGCCGAGCATTTGGAAGAGTTGTTTGAATTCATTTTGCCGAGCAGGATTGGTAAGGAGTATGAAGATGCGATTGTTAGAGAGGAATATGAAAAGGCAACGCATCTTTGTGCATCCTATTATCGTAATAAACCGGAATGCAATGTGGATGAATTGTCAGGAAAGGGGAATTATCAGAAGCAAGAAGCGGATAAGGCGATTGCGGGCATTATGCGTGAGATTAATATTGAATGGAAATTTCAAGGTGGTGATATTGACTTCCTGTTTAATCCTACCAATATACAAGGACCTGTCGATCACGAGTGGCTGTGGCAATTAAATCGTCATGACTATTGGAGAAATATGGGGCGCACTTATACTGCAACAGGAGAAGAAAAATATGCGTTTGCTTTTGAAAAACAATTGTTGAAGTGGATCGCCCAGACGGATATACCCGAGAAGTGGAATAAACCGGGTAGTGCATGGAGAACAATTGAATGTGGACTTCGTCTGTT
>JAFSBP010000031.1 GCA_017437205.1 Lachnospiraceae bacterium | reverse complement strand
TGTTTTGGTCAATAAGCCTGCCGGCATGCTTTCCCAGAAGGCACTGCCTACAGACCTTTCCTTGACCGAGTATTTGATTAGTTATCTGCTGGATTCAGGAAAAATCACGAAGACTCAGTTGGAGACCTTCCGTCCCTCGGTCTGCAATCGTTTAGACCGAAACACCAGTGGCGTGGTGATCTGCGGAAAATCCTTACGTGGATCTCAGGAGATGTCAAAGCTTCTGAAAAACCGCACGCTTAGAAAGCGATACCTCTGCTTGGTGAAAGGTGTGTTAAAGGGTGAGCAGCGCATTGATGGACATCTGAGTAAAGATGAGAAGACGAATCAGGTGACCATTCACCGAACACCGGTGGAGGGCTCTGTGCCGATTGTTACCGTCTACCGAAACCTACTGGACAACGATCAGGTGACTCTTTTGGAGGTTGAACTGATTACCGGAAAGTCCCATCAGATCCGCGCACATCTGGCCAGCATCGGCCATGGGATCATCGGTGACATGAAGTACGGCGATCCGGCGATGAACAAAGCTTTTGGCGACCGCTATGGGCTTCGCATCCAGCTGCTTCACGCATGGAAACTGAATTTTCCCAACATGGATGAGGGATTTGAGCGACTTTCCCGAAAGGAATTTACGGCGAACGTGCCGCCTGTGATGAAGCGCGTACTGACAGGAGAAGGATTATGGCTACCTGGAATTCAAGAGGACTGAGAGGGTCGGTACTGGAGGAAATGATCAACCACACCAACGAGCGTTACCGCGAGAGTGGGCTGGCGTTGATCCAAAAGATTCCCACGCCCATCAAGCCCATCACCATCGACCCGGAAAAACGACATATCACACTGGCCTATTTTGACCAGAAAAGTACGGTGGACTACATCGGCGTGATCCAGTCCATTCCGGTTTGCTTTGACGCGAAAGAGTGTGCGGTGGATACCGTGCCCTTACATAATATCCATGAACATCAGATCAAGTTCATGGGTGAGTTCGAACAGCAGGGCGGGCTCGCCTTTATTTTGCTGGGTTTTACGAAGCGAAGCGAGTATTATTATGTGCCCTTTGCGGATATCAAGCGTTTCTGGGATCGGATGCAGGCAGGTGGACGAAAGAGCTTCACCTATGCGGAGGTGGATAAGACATTCAAAATCCGGACAGAGCGGGATATTTTGCTGCATTATCTGGAGCAGATTAATTTGGATATACAGTCGAGGGAGTAAGGGAAAATGAAAAAGCTAATATTGATCGTGATGCTTTTGTGCATGACCGGTTGTACGATAAAGTCAGGGGATGAGGCGAATTCTTCTGTAGCGACAACAAATCAGTACAAGGAAACCGCGGAAAGCACGATAACTTCGGAATACGGCAAGGAATCTTTGGGGGAAGAGGACGAGCATTTCGAGGAATCGACGGAAAGTTTTATTGAAGAAATTGAGAGCTTGTGGACGCCAATCGATCCATCCGGAAATACACTGGAAAGCCGGATCAATGTGCCGAAGGGATATGCACGTACTGCCTGCGGTGAACGCAGTCTGACTGCTTTTCTTCGCGGTTATACCATGAAAGAAGATGGTGCTCCGGTACTTTTATATAACGGAGCAAAAAAAGGCAACCAGCGGGCACATGTGGCGGTATTTCAACTTCCCATTGAGAATGCAGATCTTCAGCAGTGCGCCGACTCCGTGATGCGCATCTATGGCGAATACTGTCTGTCCATCGGGAAGCCGGAAAGGATAAAGTACCATTTCACCAACGGATTTCTGACCGAGTACAGCAAGTGGTGCGATGGTTACCGTATCAAAGTGGACGGAAATAATGTTTACTGGGTGGAGAGCGGTGGCTATGATGATTCTTACGCCAGTTTTCAGGCCTATATGCGTATGGTCTTTAGCTACGCCGGAACCCTGTCTATGGACACCTACGAGGCAAACTCAATCACGTTAAATGAGCTTCAGGTGGGCGATGTGTTTCTGAAAGGTGGAAGTCCCGGTCATGTGGTGATGGTCGTGGATATCTGTGAAAACGAGGCAGGAAAGAAAGCTTTCCTTTTAGGACAAGGCTATATGCCTGCACAGGAGTTTCATGTGATTAACAATCCGTCTCATTCGGATGATCCGTGGTATTACGAGGACGAGGTGAGTTATCCGTTTCGGACGGCGGAGTATACGTTTCCGGAGGGGAGTCTGAAGAGAGTGAGTTATAGTGAGTGGGTGGATCAGTAATCACTGAGATAGGATGAAAATATGGACGGTAAATTGAATATTGAAAAAGACGAATATATTCAAAGTTTAGAGAAAAGAATTGAAAAACTGGAAAATATATTAGAACATTTGTGTTTGCAACAATGTAAAGAGATTAGTATGGCGAATTGTGCAATTAGAGATATCAGACTTGGCGATAACTGTAATATTACATTGAATGCATGTTCTGTTGGAGCAATGATACCTGATATTGATGATGCAGAAGACAGACTTGATGAACTGGAGAGCAGACTTGATGACGTGATGGCTCATTTAGACGATGTAGAAACTCTTGCAAGGAACCATGTTGTACTGTATCACTGAGATTGTTTGAAAATGCAGGATTTATCTGCACATCAAAAGAAGATGAGTTGATAAATCTTGTTTATCTGAGAAGAATGGATTGACAAATAGTGACAGGAATGCTATCGATAGAATTAACGGAGATAGGAGATGAAAAGAAAATATCCCACCAAAATGTTTTGTTTTTTTGTTCTCATGGATTTTATATTTCACTTTTTACATCTGTTTGTTC
>JAFSBP010000301.1 GCA_017437205.1 Lachnospiraceae bacterium | reverse complement strand
CAACTGCCGTTTCTCTGGATTTCATTGTGGACGAGGAAACCGGAGAGGCGAAGGTTCGCGATGGTCAGAATGTGATGATTGGCGGTATGATCACCGGAAAGATGATCAAGATCACGAAGAACAACCAGCAGATGGCGTTCCTCACTGTGGAGGATATGGCCGGCTCGGTGGAGGTTTTGGTGTTCCCGAAGGATTACGAGCGGTACCGCGAGCAGATGGTGGAGGATGCGAAGGTGTTCATTGGCGGCAGGGTATCCATCGGCGACGATCCGCAGGGCAAGCTGATCTGTGAAAAACTCTATCCCTTCGACAGTGTTCCGAGAGAGCTGTGGCTGCAGTTTGAGGATGTCACTGATTTTCGGGCGAAGGAGCCGCGGATGATGAATTATCTGGAGGAGAGTGACGGCAATGACCGCGTGGTAATCTGGCTGAAGAAGGAGCGGGCGAAGAAAATCCTTCCTCCGAACTGGAGCGTTTGTGCAAATCGGGAGCTGGTAGAGGCTTTGACAGAGAAATTCGGAGCCGGTAACGTGAAAGTTGTCGAAAAGAGTATTGAAAACCGCTAAAAAATGCGGTACAATGTGATTTTAAAGTAAGCCATGCAGTCGGGGCTAAGCCGTGCCTGCATGGGCGGGATTCGCATGAAAGTAACCTTTTGGGAGGTATATATATGGAAAATGCAGTGAAGACCATCGGAGTATTGACCAGTGGCGGCGATGCGCCGGGCATGAATGCGGCGATCCGTGCCGTGGTCAGAGCCGGTGTTGCGAAGGGAATCCGTGTGATGGGTATCCGTAGAGGGTATGCAGGTTTGTTAAATGAAGAGATAGAGGAGATGACCTCTCGCAGTGTATCTGAGATCATTCAGAAAGGCGGAACGATTTTGTATACCGCCCGCAGCGAAGAGTTCAGAAGTCCCGAGGGACAGAAGCTGGGAGCGGAAATCTGCCGCAAGCACGGAATCGACGGTCTGGTGGTGATCGGCGGTGACGGTTCCTACAAAGGTGCCGCGGCATTGGCAAAGCACGGGATCACGACCGTGGGAATTCCCGGACCTATTGATCTGGACATTGCATCTACCGATTATACCATTGGCTTTGATACCGCGGTAAATACTGCGATGGAGGCAATCGACAAGATCCGCGATACGTCCACCTCTCACGAACGATGCAGCATTATCGAGGTAATGGGGCGCAATGCAGGGTATATCGCCCTTTGGTGCGGTATCGCAAACGGCGCGGAGGATATTTTGCTTCCGGAACGCTATGATTATAACGAGCAGGCGATAATCAATCATATTATAGAGAAGAGAAAAAATGGCAAGAGCCATCACATTATCATCAATGCCGAGGGTATCGGTCATTCCACCAGTATGGCGAGACGCATTGAGGCCGCGACCGGTATCGAGACCAGAGCATCCATCTTAGGTTACATGCAGCGAGGCGGCCGTCCCACCTGCCGAGACAGAGTTTACGCTTCCGTGATGGGAGCGAAGGCGGTGGATATACTCGCAGAAGGAAGAGGAAGCCGCGTGGTGAGCTACCGCGACGGAGTGTTTACCGATTACGATATCTTTGAAGCGATGGAAATGCAGAAGGACATTCCGGAGGATCAGTACAGGATAAGCAAGATATTGTGATTTCGTGAGCATGAAATGCGAAGAAATCCGTATATCACGTCACACAAGTGTAAAAACGACAACATGGTTTGAGGGCATAATATATGACACAGGGCGATAAGACGAATGTGATTCCGGGAATCACGCCGGAAGAGGAGAAAATCATCGAAAAAAAACTGGAGCAGGCCGGTGGAGACACACTGGCTTCTTCGACGACGCCGGATGAGCTGTATGCGGTGTTGATTGAGCAAATAAAGACTTATCATCCTTCTTCCGATCTGCGATTGATCGAGAAGGCTTATCGGCTTGCGCTTCAGTATCACGGTGATCAGAAGCGAAAATCCGGCGAGCCGTATATTGTTCATCCGCTCTGCGTGGCAATTGAACTTGCAAAGCTCAAACTGGATAAGGAGACCATTATCTCCGGCATTCTTCACGATATCGTTGAGGATACCCCTTACACATTGGAGCAACTCACTGCAGATTTTGGTCCGGAGGTCGCGCTTTTGGTCGACGGAGTGACGAAACTGACTCAGATGTCCTGGGATCAGGATAAGATTGAGGTTCAGGCAGAAAATCTTAGAAAAATGTTCCTTGCCATGGCGAAGGATATCCGCGTAATTCTGATCAAACTGGCGGATCGTCTTCATAATTTGCGGACACTCCAGTACACAAAACCGGAAAAACAGCGGGAGAAGGCGAGAGAGACCATGGAGATTTATGCTCCCATCGCAAACCGTCTCGGTATCTCCAAAATTAAGACTCAGCTGGATGATTTGTCTCTTAAATATCTGCAGCCGGATGTGTATGAGGAATTGTCCGCTGCGCTGGCTCAGACAGAGGAAGCCCGCGATAAGTTTATAGAGACCATTATTGAAGAAATCAGTGAGCAGATGAAAGCCGCAGAAATCGAATGCAAGATTTACGGCCGCGTGAAGCATCTGTTCAGTATCTATAAAAAGATGGTGAACCAGAATAAGACGCTGGATCAGATTTACGATGTGTTTGCGGTGCGCGTCATCGTGGATTCGGT
>JAFSBP010000300.1 GCA_017437205.1 Lachnospiraceae bacterium | reverse complement strand
GACGTTCGTACTTCTCGATGTGAGGAGTCGGGAGGAGTATGCGAATGGGCATTTGCGCGGAGCGTGGAATTTTCCTTATGAAGAGCTGGAATATGCGGATGGACGCAGAAGCTGCATCACCGGACTCCCGAGGGGAGCACCGATCATTGTTTACTGCGATTACGGCAGCCACAGCATGCAGGCGGCGCGGATTCTTGAGCGGCTTGGTTATCAGGTGATCAACACGGCGGGCGGTCTTTCCTATTACCGCGGGCGGCATATGGTCCGGGGCACCTAAATGTGAATCACCAGAAATCATTTGACAGAGCCTGATAAAGCCTATAAAATGAAAGGGAATCCGATAAACATGAGAAAAATGGAGAATAAACATTGGAAAGATATGAGTTAATCGTCCCGTGCCACTTTGGTCTCGAGGCGGTCATGAAAAGAGAAATCATTGATCTTGGTTATGAGGTGAGTCAGGTCGAGGACGGCCGTGTGACTTTCATTGGTGATGCGGAGGCGATTGTCCGCGCCAATATATTTTTGCGTACCACCGAGCGCGTGCTCTTAAAGGTGGGCAGCTTTAAAGCGGAGACATTCGAAGAACTGTTCCAGGGAACGAAGGCGATCCCGTGGGAAGAGTATCTTCCGAAGGACGGCAAATTCTGGGTTGCAAAAGCTTCTTCTATTAAGAGCAAGCTATTCAGCCCGTCCGATATCCAGTCAATTATGAAAAAGGCGATGGTCGAGCGCATGAAGAGTGCCTACGGAATCACCTGGTTCCCGGAGGACGGCGCCAGCTATCCGCTGCGTGTGTTCATCCACAAGGATATCGTGACGGTAGCGATCGATACAACCGGTGAATCCCTGCATAAGCGCGGCTATCGTACACTGACCAGTAAGGCGCCGATCACGGAGACGCTTGCGGCGGCACTGATCATGCTGACCCCGTGGAAGAGTGACCGCATTCTTGTGGATCCGTTCTGTGGAAGCGGAACGTTCCCGATTGAGGCGGCGATGATGGCGGCCAATATGGCGCCTGGTATGAACCGAGAGTTCCTTGCGGAGGACTGGAAGAATATCATTCCGCGCAAGTACTGGTACGAGGCGATGGATGAGGCCAACGATCTGGTGGATACTTCTGTGCAGGTGGATATCCAGGGATATGATATTGACGGCGATATTATCCGTGCGGCGAGAGCCAATGCGAAGGCGGCCGGCGTGGACCATATGATCCATTTCCAGCAGCGTTCTGTTGCGGATCTGAGCCATCCGAAGAAATATGGTTTTCTTATTACAAACCCGCCGTACGGTGAGAGAATTGAGGAGAAGAAGAATCTGCCGGAGCTCTATAAGACCATCGGTGAGCGCTTTGCGGCGCTGGATTCCTGGTCTGCTTACTTGATCACTTCCTATGAGGAAGCGGAGAAGTATATCGGCCGCAAGGCAGATAAAAACCGTAAGATCTACAATGGTATGATGAAGACATACTTCTATCAGTTCCTGGGTCCGAAGCCGACAGGAAAGAGTGCAGCGAGAAAAAACAATGGAGATCAGACAAACGAGAGATAACAGTGCAGGGCGTGGGCGTGAAGATGTCCACGCCCGTGTGACTGATAGGGAAAGAGAACTGCGGGTTCGACGAGAACGGCGTAAGCGCAGAAAAAGAAGAAGGCGGATCCGACGGCTTCTGACGGTGGCAGTGTTGGGAATTTTTACAGTGCTGACGGTCGTGATCGGTGGTCGGGTATTTGGTGCATTGCCCGGACACGATTCGGAGTCGAATATGCTGGACAGCACGCAGGTGGAATATCCGATGGAGACGATGACTCCGATGGAGTGGACTGATGATGGTCTTGTACCGATCCGTGCAGAACTTCCGGCAAGGTTCGACCTTCGGAACATGGGACGCCTGATCGCGGTGCCGGACCAGGGAAACTTTAATACCTGTTGGGCATTCGCAGCGCTGACGGCGGTGACCACGTCTATGCCGGATGAGATGGTGACGGACCTTTCAGCGGACCACATGTCGATCCGAAACAGCTTCGGACTTGGGCAAGACGATGGCGGCGATTATGCCATGTCCTCGGCGTATCTGCTCTCCTGGCAGGGACCGGTGGCGGCGATTGATGATCCGTACGGTGACGGTGTGTCACCGGAGGGACTGGAGCCGGTATGTCATGTGCAGGAAGTGCAGATCATGGCAGAGAAGGATCTGGAGGCGATCAAGTGGATGGTCTATGAGATTGGCGGTGTCCAGAGTTCTTTTTACATGCCGCGCAGTGCCGGCAGAGAGCGTAACAAGTATTACAATAAGGTGACCAGTGCCTTTTATTATCCGGGAGATCATGAGGCGAACCATGATGTGGTGATCGTCGGCTGGGATGATGGATACCCGAAGGAGAATTTCGTCACGGAGCCGAAGGCGGACGGTGCATTTCTCTGTATGAACACCTGGGGCGAGGGTTTTGGAGAACATGGTTTCTTCTATATTTCGTATGAGGACAGCCAGATTGGTACCCACAATCTGGCCTATACAGTGGTGGAGCCGCTGGACAATTATGACCGGATCTATCAGAGTGACCTGTGCGGCTGGACGGGGCAGCTTGGATACGGAAATTCAACGGCGTGGTTTGCCAACGTGTACGAGGCTGCAGCCGCTGAGAGCGTTGCGGCAGCAGGTTTTTATGCGACTATGCCGGATTCGGTGTATAAAGTTTATGTGGCGAAGATGGATGCGGATGTCGCGGCGGATGTTTCATTCGCGGAACGGACGCTTGTGGCCGAGGGACATGTGGACCATACCGGATACTATACGATACCTTTCGGACAGGAGTTTTCTGTGAATCCGGGGGAAATGTTTGCGGTGATCGTTTGTATCGACTCTCCGGGTACATCGGAGCCGGTGGCCATCGAATATCGCTCCGGAAGCCGCCTGTCAAATGTTGACATTGGAGATGGAGAGGGGTATATTAGTCCTGATGGCAGTACATGGCAGAGGACTGAGACAACGGAAGAATGCAATGTGTGTCTGAAGGCGTACAGCCGGAAGAGATGATATAGATAAAGAGGCGATAAATATGGAACATAAAATTATTTTTGCGACATCAAACGAAGGAAAGATGCGGGAGATCCGCGAGATTTTAAAGAGTCTGGGCGCTGAGATCCTTTCTTTAAAGGAAGCCGGCGTTCATGTGGATATTGTGGAGGATGGAGATTCTTTCGAGGCGAATGCCATCATTAAGGCAAAAGCTGTCTGGGAAAAGACCGGTGGAATTGTTCTGGCGGATGACTCCGGACTGGAGATCGATTATCTCGGCGGTGAGCCGGGAATCTATTCCGCACGCTATATGGGTGAGGATACTTCCTACGAGATCAAGAACTGGAATTTGATCCATCGCCTGAACGGCGTGGAAGGCGAGGCACGCAGTGCCCGTTTCGCGGCTGTAATTGCCGGTGTTCTGCCGGATGGCCGTGTGGTGACCACACGCGGAACCATGGAAGGCCGTATTGCCCACGAACCGGCCGGATGCGGCGGATTCGGTTATGACCCGATCCTGATGCTGCCGGAGTACGGAAAAACTTCCGCAGAGATCTCGATGGAAGAGAAGAATGAGATCAGCCACCGCGGTAAAGCCCTTCGCGCGATGAAGGAGACGCTGGAAAAAGAACTGGAAAAGTAGAAAGCCGGAGAACGAATATGAAAATATTGGTTGTCAGTGATACACACAGAAGAGATGAAAATCTTTGGGCGGTGATCCGAAAGGAAGCACCGTTTGATATGATGATCCATATGGGCGACAGCGAGGGCAGTGAAGAGTGTTTTGGCGACTGGGTCCGCAGTGACAGCTGTGAGATCCACGTCGTTCGCGGCAACAATGATTTCTTTTCCCGCACGCCGAAGGACGCGGAGATTGAGATTGGCGGGCATCGAGCATTTCTCACCCACGGTCACCTGTACGGTGTTTCCATGGGAACAGAAATTTTGGAGGATGAGGCCCGCGACCGCGGTGTGGAGATCGTGATGTACGGTCACACACACAAGCCGCACCTGGAAATTTGTGCGGACGGTCTTTTGATCCTGAATCCGGGAAGTTTGTCCTATCCGCGCCAGAGCGATCGCAAGTCCACCTATGCGGTGATGAATCTGGATGAAAATGGGCATCTGGAAGCGCAGATCTGCCGCCTGGAAGACCATGAAAAAATTCTTGAAGAAATTTTTTAAAAAGTGTTGACAAAAGAAACATCTTAGACTATAATATCACTTGCGTTCGAGAGAACGAATGAAAGTTTGCTAGAGCGCTTATGTGAAGCGGGGTGTGGCTCAGCTTGGCTAGAGCGCCTGGTTT
>JAFSBP010000299.1 GCA_017437205.1 Lachnospiraceae bacterium | reverse complement strand
GATTCAGGAACAGGGTGAGATGAAAGCCGGCTGTCGTTGGGAGCAGGTGACTAAAGTGGTCAGGATGAAACGGGTTTGGATTTTGTATACCGGAAAGGTGCGGGGAAGTATAATGCCGGTGCGCCAGTTTGGTGAGCAGGGTGAAGAATTGAAGGCACTGATCGCAGAACATACAGGGAAGAAACGTTGATATGGTAGTGCTTGCGTGTCCGAACGGAAGCGGGAAACCGATGTAAGGAAAGAAAGGTTACACAGATGAGAGTGATCGAATCAAACAGTCCAGGAGAAACCTTTGAACTGGGACGGCAGATTGGACTTAAAGCAAAGCCCGGTCAAATTTTTTGCCTGGATGGAGATCTGGGCACCGGAAAGACAGTGTTTACGCAAGGCTTTGCAGCAGGGCTTGGCATATCGGAGGCAGTAAACAGTCCTACCTTTACTATTGTGCAGGTGTATGATGAGGGAAGGCTGCCGTTATATCATTTTGATGTGTATCGGATCGATGATATCGGTGAGATGGATGAGATCGGATACGAGGACTATTTCTTTGGGCAGGGGGTTTGCCTCATAGAGTGGTCTTCGCAGATTGAGGAACTGATTCCGGCGGACGCGGTGAAGATTAGTTTGGAAAAAGATCTGACGCACGGTTTTGATTTCCGAAGGATTACCGTGAGAGGTGAAGAGAGATGAGAGTGCTTGGAATAGAAAGCGCGTCGATGGTGGCGTCAGTGGCGATCGTCGAGGATGGAAACTTAGTTGCTGAGTATACGCTTAATCACAAAAAGACGCATTCGCAGACGTTGCTTCCGATGATCGATGAGATTGTGAGAATGACAGAGACGGATTTATCTGAGTTGGATGGAATCGCAATTTCTGCGGGACCGGGCAGCTTTACGGGACTGCGCATTGGCTCAGCCACGGCAAAGGGACTGGGACTTGCACTAAATAAGCCCCTCATGCACATTCCTACGTTAGAGGGGATGGCATGGCAGCTTTGGGGCTGTGATGGCTTGGTTTGCCCGATTATGGACGCTAGACGCGGTCAGGTTTATGGTGGTGCATATGACTGTATTTCGGGAGAACTTCCGGTGGAGGTGATCCCGGCAGATGCAATTGATCTGAGAGAATTTTTGGAGAAGGCGATGCAGGTGGTGGCAGATGAGTCTACCCCTTGGAAACGTCTTGTCTTTTTGGGGGACGGAGTCCCGGTTGGAAAGCCCGTGATCGAGGAAGTCTTGAACTGTCCCTATTGTTTTGCGCCTGCCCATACGAACCGGCAGCGTGCATCGGCGGTTGCTGCGTTGGGAGAGGTTTACTTAAAACTTGGCAAAGTGGAATCTGCTGAGGAGCACACACCCGATTATTTTCGCGTGTCTCAGGCGGAGCGTGAGCGCAAAGAAAAAGAGGCGAAGCAAAATGGCAGCAATTAGGAACGCAAAGCCTTCCGATGCGGCGCGGATCGCTGAGCTGGAGCAGCAGTTGTTCTCCGATGCGTGGTCGGAAAAAATGATTGCAGACTGCCTATTCAAGGGGTATTACCGGGTGCTGGTCTGCGTGGATCGATCGGACATGGTACTTGGGTATTTGATTTCTACTCATGTGGCGGGAGAGTCGGAACTCTTGCGGATCGGTGTAGATCCGGAGAATCGCGGCCTCGGATATGGGAAACGATTGATGAGAGCGTTTGTGCAGGCCTGCGAGGAAGGGGATTGCCCTGAGGCGTTTTTAGAGGTGCGCACATCCAATGCTTCTGCGATCCGCCTTTATGAGAAATTCGGTTTCGGTGCCGTGGGCACAAGGAAGAATTATTATCATAATCCGGAGGAAGATGCTTGTCTGATGACCGGGAAGGTGCATATGCCGGAATGACGAAATCGCTTTGGAACGGTGATGGATTTACAGAACTTTCCATGGTCAGAATGATAGATTGCCCTTTATAATGAGATGGACAGGGGGATGAGACAATGAGAGAAGAACGTAAACTGTGCTGTAATCAGTGTGGAAAAGAGATTCGGATCGTGCAGGGGATTGCACGTGAAGATTTTGTGACGGTTAAAAAGAATTGGGGTTATTTTTCAAAGAAGGACGGAAGACAGGATGAGTTCTGTCTGTGCGAAGACTGCTATGATCACCTGATCGCAGGATTTGTGGTTCCGGTTTCAGAGAAAGAGAGGACCGAGTTGGTATAGAAGTGGAGAGAGGATATGCTTGATGTATGTTTGTTGGGAACCGGCGGGATGATGCCACTCCCCTATCGCTGGCTGACATCGCTGATGCTGCGCTGTGAAGGCAGTCATCTGCTGATTGATTGCGGCGAGGGAACCCAGATTGCGATCAAAGAAAAGGGCTGGACGTTTAAGCCGATTGATGTCATTTGCTTTACCCATTATCATGCAGATCATATTAGTGGACTGCCCGGAATCCTGCTTACGATGGGGAATGCTGAGAGAACAGAACCACTGACGATTATTGGTCCTAAGGGACTTGAGCGCGTAGTAAATGCGTTACGCACCATTGCGCCTGAACTTCCTTTTTCAATTGAGTTTATCGAACTGACCGAGAATGTGCAGAAGATTTCCTTAGCACCCTATGAGATCACTGCATTTCGTGTGAATCATAATATTATTTGTTACGGTTATACAGTGGAACTTAAGCGTGCAGGAAAATTTCAAGCGGATCGCGCAAAGGCGTTGAATATTCCGCTGAAGTTTTGGAATCCGCTCCAGAAGGGCAATGTGGTCACTGACGGCGAGGTCACTTATACACCGGACATGGTGATGGGACCGGCGAGAAAGGGCCTTAAGGTGACATACACCACAGATACCCGCCCGGTGCCGGTGATTGCGGAACAGGCGAAGGACGCAGATCTGTTTATCTGCGAGGGAATGTACGGTGAGCCAGACAAGGCGCAGAAGGCAAGAGAACACAAACATATGACTTTTTATGAGGCGGCGAAGCTGGCAGAGGCGGCACAGCCGAAGGAACTTTGGCTGACGCATTTTAGTCCTGCAATGAACTATCCGGAGGATTTCATTGAACCGGTGAGAAAGATTTTCCCCAATGCCTATACGGCAAAGGACGGACGTTCAGTGGAACTGCGTTTCGAGGAGGAGTAACGTGGCAGCAGAGATGAGTACAAAAGATGTATATATACTGGCGATTGAGAGTTCGTGCGATGAGACTGCAGCGGCGGTGGTGAAGAATGGCCGTGAGGTTTTGAGCAATGTGATCTCTTCCCAGATCAATCTCCACACCCTGTACGGCGGTGTGGTGCCGGAGATCGCTTCCAGAAAACACGTGGAAAAAATCAATCAGGTCATTCAGACGGCTCTCGATGAGGCCGGGATGACATTAGATGAGATGACCGCGATCGGTGTGACATATGGCCCCGGTCTGGTTGGTGCACTTTTGGTCGGTGTATCTGCCGCAAAAGCGATTGCTTACGCAAAAGGATTGCCGCTGGTGGGAGTCCACCATATCGAAGGACATATCTGCGCGAATTTTATTGCCCATCAGGAGCTGGAACCTCCGTTCCTCTGTCTGATTGTGTCCGGAGGTCATACCCATTTGGTGATGATGGAAGACTACGGAAAGTTTACAATCATCGGAAAGACCAGGGACGATGCGGCGGGAGAAGCCTTTGACAAGGTGGCTCGTGCGGTGGGCTTGGGTTATCCGGGTGGACCAAAGATAGATAAGGAAGCAAAACTGGGAAATCCGAATGCGATCACCTTCCCGCGTGCCCACGTGGAGGGAGCTCCTTATGATTTCAGCTTCAGCGGCTTGAAATCAGCGACCCTCAATTACATTAACCATGCGGCAATGATGGGGCAGGAGATCAACCGTCCCGATTTGGTGGCATCTTTCCAGAATGCGGTGGTAGATGCGTTGGTGAGCTGTGCAGTGGCAGCAGCGAAAGAGCTTGACGTGGACAAGGTCGT
>JAFSBP010000298.1 GCA_017437205.1 Lachnospiraceae bacterium | reverse complement strand
AGTGTACCTGACAAGGATTTACTGTCATAATGGTTATCTGTACGAGTTATTCACGCTGGAAGGACTTCAGTTTGAGCCTGAGGACGGAGAAGCCATTCTGCCTCTGAATTCCCTCTCTTTCTCGCGTTCCGGCGATCTGCTCTATGTGGAGGTTGAATACACAGATGCCGTCCGGGATACCCTTATCCTGCATCTGCGCAGTCAGAAGGAGGTGCTTCCATGAGAAACCGGTCCCTTCTTCCTTTAATGGAACAGATCTGCATGATCGCTGTGTTTGCTCTCGCGGCAGCACTTTGTCTGCAAGGTTTCACCTTGGCAAACCGTATATCAAATGACCAAATCAACAAAGACCATGCTGTCATTATGGCCCAGAATGCAGCTGAAGTATTAAAATCGGTATCCGGAAATTTCGATGAGGCCTGTGCAATTCATGGTGGCTCCCATCATGGTTCTAACTGGTATATCTCCTACGATGGAGATTGGAATCCCCTGACCTCCCGAGATGGAGAAGTGTACTCAGTACAAGCCTTCCATCGTGAAACCGGCGATCCCTTCCTTGGTTCTGCCACCATCTACGTCCAACAGGACGGCGAAATTCTTTACACACTTACCGTAGGCTGGCAGGAGGTGTCCGATGAAACCCACTAAAAACGCTCCGCCCATGGTCGGCGGAAGTTCACTCCTGATTATTTTCGCCGTGCTCTGCCTGACAATTTTTTCCCTGCTGACCTTAAGCACCGCTCAGGCTGACCGCAGACTCTCGGAAGTATCCGCAAACGCAGTCACTGCCTATTACGCCGCAGACATGCAGGCAGAAGCCATATTGGCTAAGCTTCGCGGCGGAGAACTCCCCGATGAAGTGTCGATTGACGGCTCGATATATTCTTACACTTGCCCAATTTCAGACACTCAGCAACTGGTGGTAGAAGTATCCTGCGACGGCAAAATTTGGCAGATTCTTCGTTGGCAGTCCGTCCCCACCCAACCATAACTAGCAAAAGAAAGATGAGGAAATTTTATGGCCACTTTGCTTCAATACTTGGAACAAGCTGTGATTGATCAAGCTTCAGATATTTTTCTTGTTGCCGGCGGTCCGGTAAGCGAAAAACTGGACGGGCATATTCGTCCACTGGAAGAAGCAAAACTGCTCCCTCCCGACACCGAAAAATTGATCTGTGAGATTTATACCTTAGCCAATCGCCCCATGGATTCCTACATAGCCACAGGAGACGACGATTTCTCATTCGCCATCCCCGGGCTGTCTCGCTTCCGTGTCAACGCCTATCGCCAACGAAATTCCATGGCGGCGGTGGTACGTGTTGTCTCTTTTGACATCCCTAAATGGCAGGACATCCACATTCCTGCCGAGGTCATGAATTTGGCTGACGCTAACCACGGCATGATCCTCTTTACCGGAACTGCCGGCAGCGGAAAATCAACCACCCAGGCATGTATTATTGACCGGATCAACCAGACTCGGGATTGCCATATTATCACGCTTGAGGATCCAATCGAGTATCTTCACCGCAACCAGATGAGCATTGTCAGCCAACGCGAAGTGGCGATTGACACGAAAGATTATCTCTCCGCGCTGCGCTCCTGCCTCAGACAGGCTCCCGATGT
>JAFSBP010000297.1 GCA_017437205.1 Lachnospiraceae bacterium | reverse complement strand
TTATGGATATAGCAGTGAGGATTGTGTTGTTTTTCGCGGCGGCGATGGCGGTGGTGATCGCAGCTTCTGTTGTCTTGTTGACGTCTGAGCGCAGAAAGAGAAGGCTTGCGGGCAATGTGAATGCGGCAGCCCTCTGTCTGGCGGTCTGTGTGGCGGGAAGCGTGCTTGCTTGTCCCGCGACAGCTAAGGCAGCACCGACCATTGAGAGCCCGGTGAAGGAGCTGAAGACGGAGCATGTGGATCACGATTTTTCATTCCCCACAGAGTGGCCGGAGGCGCCGGAGATAAATGCCGGTGCGGCGGTGTTGATCGAGGTTACCACCGGAACGGTGCTCTATGCGAAAAATGCGGACGTGGAGCTCTATCCGGCCAGCATGACGAAGGTAATGACCGGACTTTTGGTGGCAGAGCGCGCGAATATGAATGATATGGTCACCTATTCATGGGATGCGGTCAATTTGGAAGCGGGCGCGATGCACATGGGTTTCCAAAAGGGAGAGCGGTTGTCGGTGCAGGAGAGTATGTACGGTATGATGCTTTTGTCTGCCAACGATGCGGCGAACGGTCTCGCGGAACACGTGGCGGGAAGTATGGAAAATTTTGCGGTGCTGATGAATAAGAGGGCGAAGGAGATCGGAGCGCTCAACACCCATTTTTCTAACCCCAGCGGTCTCTTTGCGCCGGATCACTATACGACCTGCTATGATATGGCACTGATGCTTGCAGAGGCGATAAAAAATCCTACCTATCTGTCGATCTGCACTACCTACCACTATACCATCGAGCAGACGGAGGACTACAAGCGTGTCTGCTATTGTCATCTCTCTCATTCGATGAAGCCGGGCAGTGCCTACGAGTATGAGGGCTTTGTCTGCGGAAAGACCGGTTATGTGGATGAGTCGGGAAATACGCTGGCGACTTACTGCGAGCGCGACGGAATGAAGCTGATTGTGGTGGTAATGAAAGACTCGAAGCCGGCCCATTACACGGACACTATCGCTTTGATGGATTACGGTTTTAACAATTTTAAACTGAATCAGATTGACGGAAGCCTTCTTTCCTCGGAGATGAGCGGGGGCGGTTATCTGGGAAATCAGGATCTGTTTGAGCAGTCCGGATTTACCATAAAGGAAAATTATGACAATTTTATTGTATTGCCAAAAGATGTGGATCTGTCTGAGGTAAAGTGTGTGCTGGATTATGATTTGCCGGAGGGAGAGAAGAAAGACGGTCTGATCGCGAACATAATCTATTCATACCGGGATATGATCGTTGGAACCGGAACGCTGGAGTTTGTGAAGAGTGATTCCGACTATCAGACGCCGAATGAGGGCGAACGCCCGACGGAGGACAGCACGGAGGAGGAAGGCAAGAACGAGATCATTCTGTCGGTGGGGCAGGTGATGCTGATGGTGTGTGCGGTGATCGTGGTGCTTTTATTCATTGCATTCCTGATCTTCTATTTTCAGCCGAAGCGTGTGACTGCGCGCAGAATCCAGCGTCGCCGTCGCGCGAGGGCGAAGCGTTATCGCATGCGCCGCGGCTGGGATAAGCGTTAAAAAATTTTTTGGACTTCCATATTGTGACAGAGATTGCACAAAGAACGCGCTATACTGATGCTGTGGAGGGTGTCGGTATGAGAGAGCGTAAGGGATGGCTGTTAAACACAGCAGCAATGTTGTCAGAAGGGTATTTCCTGGGGGCCGCCGTCGGTGCGGCCGCCGGGATTTTTTGTGGGGTGGTTTCCGCGCTGCGGGGAGAGAATAGGTGGGCACTGCCGCTTGTGTTGGGGGTTACGGTGATTATCGGTATGTCGAGGATCAGGTGGCGGTGGGGAAGGCTCACTGTGGAGAGGCTTGAAGCCTCGGGAAACAGCCCGGAGGAGGAAGCGATTGCCGCCGAAAAACTGGATTCTATCGGCGAGGCATTGCATTTGCTTGCGGGACATTATCAAGTGCAGCCGGAGGAAGTGTGGGAGCCGGGAGAGTCCTACACGCAGGCGGTGATGTGGTATGCAGGCTATCTGGAGGAAAAACAGGCCGCGTCTGTGGGAATGAAGGAGACGGCCAGACTGATCGGGTCACTGGCGCGCGAGTATCAGGAGATGGAGGATGTGACCGGGCAGTGGCAGGTGCGTCTGAAGGAGAAACTGGGCGAGAAAAAGCTTGCGCTGGACAAGCTGAGAGTGCGGAAAAACGGAAGCGGGCGGCTGGTAATCAATCTGACAGTTCACGCCATGAGAAGCCGCTGTATTCCCACGAAGGAAGTGACAGCGGTGTTGAATCATGAGGTCGGTCGGTCCCTTAAGCCGGATCAGGATGCCAAGGTGGTGATCGGAAGGGAACCCTGCACGATCTGCTACCGGGAGGACACGGCCTTTCACATGATGTATGAGGTGGCGAAGGCGGTGAAAGAGGATTCCGGCATGTCCGGGGACAATTTTTCCTGTATAAGACTCGCGGAGGGGAAGGCAATCTTCGGGCTTTCCGACGGGATGGGCAGCGGTGAGGCTGCGTCCGGAGACAGTGAAGACGTGATGGAGCTGGCGGAGAAACTGTTGAGTGCCGGGTACGACGAGGAGGCGGTCGCGCGCCTGATCAATGCGATTCTGGTTCAAAAGGGGAATCGTCGCCCCGTGACGCTTGATCTGGCGACGGTTGATCTCTACACCGGAGCCTGCTGTTTTGCCAAACTTGGAGCAATGACGACGTTTCTTCGCAGGAACGGTTTGGTTGAGCTCATTGAAAGCGATGCGCTGCCGGCAGGAATCCTGCCGGAGGCTGATCCTATGACTGAGTATAAGATGCTAGAGCACGGAGATATGATCGTGATGGTGACCGACGGTGTGCTGGATGCCTTGGAGCTGGGAAACAGGGAGGAGTTGCTCGCGTATTTGGTGTCGGAGACGACCTCCGATAATCCAAAGGAAGTAGCTGGGCAGATCCTTCAGATTGCTACCGAGATGGGCGGGCAGAGAATGGACGATATGACCGTGCTGGCGGCAGGAATCTGGAGGAAGTAAGTTGGGGCAGACCTGCCGGGCCGCCAAGGTAAGCTGTATTTTTGTGAAACAACTGCTTCCACTGAAAATAGTACTTGCCAGTATCTTATCTTCCATGTAAAATATGAGTAACTATTCAGAGCCATGCAAATGGGGTTCTGAATAGTTACGAATATGAACAGGAAAACTCACATTCAGATAAGGTATGTACAGAGCCATGCGAAACGATTTGTTTGAACAGGTAAAATTTGATATTAAAGAAAAGGAGATGTTTTGTGCCGGGGATCGTGTGATCGTCGGCATCTCCGGCGGCGCGGATTCGGTCTTTTTACTGGAAGTTCTTGTTAAGCTTCGGGATGAGGGACTGATTGATGTGCACGCGGTTCATGTGCATCACGGGATCCGTGGGAGTGAGGCGGATGGGGACGCGGCGTTTGTGCGAAAGATATGTGAAGAACGCAGTGTACCCTGCGTGGTGGAGTATGTGGATGTGCCTGCGATGGCGAGAGCTGAGAGGCTGACACCTGAGGAAGCGGGGAGAAAGGCCAGGTATGAGTGCTTTCGGCGTGAGATGGCGTGTGTCGGGGCGGCAAAGCTGGCGGTGGCTCACCACATGGATGACAGTGCGGAGACGATGCTGTTTAATCTGATGCGGGGCAGCGGGCTCAAGGGACTTTGCGGAATCGCTTCCGTGCAGGGAGATGTTGTGCGGCCGCTTCTCGGACTTCGAAGAAAAGAGATTGAACAGGCGCTTTTAGAGAAAAGTATTGCCTGGCGGACGGATTCCACCAACGAAGAACTGATCTATACCCGCAACCGCATCCGTCGGGAACTGATCCCTTACCTTGAGCGGGAATTGAATCCGGAGGCGGTGGAGCATTTGGCGATGGCGGCAAAAACCCTACGTGAGATTGATGACCACATGGAGCGAACTGTGGATGAATGGCTGATCGGTGAAGTGGACGGACAACTGAATGCGGAGAAATTGAAAAGTGCGAGTGCGGCATTGCAGGGCTATCTGATCCGAAGACGCCTTTCAGAGTACGGAGGACTGAAAGACATCGGAAGGGAGCACATTGAGGCAGTGCGGGAGCTGATCGGCAAGCCGGTGGGGAAAAAAATCTGTCTTCCGGGAGGCCGGACGGTGCAGAGAACTTACGAAGATTTGAAGTTTTTCTCGGGAGATGTATCGGATGGTGCGGAAAATTGGGGATACGAGGTGACTTGGAGCGAAATTTCTGAAGAAATTTATAAAAAAATTCGATTTGACCAGTATACGAAATGCTTTGATTATGATATGATTAAAGATAATCTGCATTTGCGCGGCAGAAAGACCGGAGATCGGATTGCCGTGTTTGCGGACGGAAGGACGCAGTCGGTCAAGGAGTATATGATTAATGCGCGGATACCTGCAAAGGCGAGAGAACGGATACCGCTTCTTGTCAGCGGGGACGAGGTGCTGTGGATC
>JAFSBP010000296.1 GCA_017437205.1 Lachnospiraceae bacterium | reverse complement strand
TATTCGGAAACTGGCGATGTAGTTAAAAAATAGCGGTACTGCAGAAAGTGGAGATTCACTTTTTACAGTACCGTTTTTGATTGAACGTTTATTTATATTATACTTCTTACGCTTTTTTCATATCAAACCGGAACACCGCAATCCCGTATGGAGAAAGAGGATAGTCAATGTGACAAGGCTGACGGTCACATTCGCCCTCATATGCCTTATAGACACGGTCCGGTTCTTTGTATCCCACAGTGCCACGGCGGTTATCCAAAATCAGAGTATACTTTCCTTCACAGGGAGCGCCGACCTTATAATCAAAACGCTCCATCGGGGTAAAGTTGCAGACAAACAGAAGGTTGTCTTTGCCATCCTTGCTCTTTCTGATCCAACTGAAGATGCTGCGGTCAGCGTCATCGCAGTTGATCCACTGGAAGCTGTTCGGATCATGATCACCCTCCCAAAGGCAGGGATATTTCTTATACATATGAAGAAGATCACGGTAGAACATGCGCAGCGGTTCATGTCCGGGTTCCTTCAATAAGAACCAGTCAAGCTCGCGCGCCTCACTCCATTCCCTCCATTGTCCGAATTCCTGACCCATAAAGAGGAGTTTCTTTCCGGGATGTCCCATCATAAAAGTGTAGCCGGCCTTCAGATTCGCAAATTTGTCATCGCGGTAACCGGGCATTTTTGTGAGCATAGAGCACTTCAGGTGCACCACCTCGTCATGGGACAGCACCAAAACATAATCCTCAGAGTAGGTATAGGTTAAGGCAAAGGTCATCTTATTGTGATGGAATTTGCGGTAAATGGGATCCTGCTTCATGTACTCGAGAAAGTCATGCATCCAACCCATATTCCACTTAAAGGTGAAGCCGAGTCCGCCGTTTTCGGGAGAATCTGTCACTCCGGCCCAGGAGGTCGCTTCCTCCGCAATGGTCATCACACCCGGATTGCGCTGCTTCATCATACTGTTCAAATGTTTGAAGAATTCAATAGCTTCCAGATTGTGCGTACCGCCGTAGCAATTCGTCGCCCAGTTGCCGTTGCTCCTGCCGTAATTAAGATAAAGCATGGAGGAAACCGCGTCTACGCGCAGACCGTCAATATGAAACTCCTCTACCCAGTAGAGGGCGTTTGCAATCAAAAAGTTCTTCACCTCAGTCTTTTCAAAATCAAAAACCTTTGTTCCCCAATCAGGCTGTTCTCCCTTTCTGGTATCCGCGTATTCGTAGGTTGGTGTACCGTCAAATTCCGCCAATCCGTGTGCATCCTTCGGAAAATGTGCGGGAACCCAGTCCAAAATCACACCGATTCCTCGGCGATGAAGCTGATTAATGAAGTATTTGAAATCTTCCGGGGAACCATGACGGGAGGTAGGGGAATAGTAACCGGTCACCTGATATCCCCACGAGCCATCAAAGGGATGTTCCGCAATACCCATCAATTCAACGTGAGTGTATCCCATCGCCTTAACATAATCGCCCAAATCTTGTGCTAACTGCCGATAGTTCTTAAATTTGTCGCTATTTCTGGTCCAAGACGGAAGATGAACTTCATAAACTGACAGTGGAGCCGTCTTCGGGTCGGCATTTTTTCTTTTTTCCAGCCATGCGCTATCGGACCAGCGGAATTTTTTGTGGTCGGCAACCACCGAGGCAGTATTCGGTCTAAGCTCAGACTGGCGCGCATAAGGGTCGGATTTTAAGCGCACCTCACCCCAAGGAGTGGTAACCGCAAATTTATAAATTGCACCGACACCGATACCTTCGCAGAAAGCTTCCCAGATACCGGAGGAGCTGATGGGCGTCATCGGTAAAGCCTGCTTATCCCAATCATTGAAATCGCCTACCACATGAACGGCAGTCGCTTTCGGAGCCCACACTGCGAAGTAGACGCCCTTCTTGCCATCAATGGTGGCAGGATGCGCGCCGAGCTTCTCGTAAATGGAATAGTGTGTTCCGTTTCCAAACAGATAACAGTCAAGTTCTGAAATAAAACCAAGCGGACTCTTCATATGTACTCCTTTTCCGATGTGATCCACATCTGTTTACTGATGAATATGAAGCTTAAGTCTTTACTTTAAAATTATAACATTGGCAATGGTTTAGTGTCAAGATGATCGTACTGCTTTGCCTGCTTCAGCAAAAATTGGTAACGCAGCTGCTCCGCATTGACCTCATAAATATAGCAGTCAATCATGGTTGGATCCACTGCCTGATCAAAATTTGCCATTGCCAGCTCTAAGTTTGTGCGTGTCAATTCAATTTCGCGGCGAAGCTTAATGAGTTCCGGCGGGGGGTTGTCCGTTGCAGAACGAAATAAACGTTTAAGCATAATTCAATCTCCTTGTTGCTTCAAAATTCGGTCATCTATATAAAGTATAGTCGGGGTATTACCGAAATATGCATTGTTTGGAAAAGATTTCTTGTCGAAAAAAGTGTGGATTTTATCGGAAAAAGCACACAGATAGTGTGGTTTTTTTCAGAGGCAAAATTTAGGGTTGACAAAATATTTTTTATCGTGAATAATAAGGGCACAGCAATCGCTGATTCGGATTCAGGTCCAAGAGCCGCAGTCTGTCGGCTATCGTTAAAGTTCACAGAGATATCCGCCACAGTATGACGAGTGAACCTGTTGTTTTGGAAAAGAAAGTCCAAAGCTGTGGTTTTTGTTGCCAAAAATCCGAATTATGTGGTGAGGAGGGGTTAAATGAAGGAAAAAAGATTGATCATCTGCGATGATGACAGAGAATTTATCAGCCGGCTGGGTGGCTATATCAGTCGAAAAAGGGAAAATCCGCTTCAGGTTGCCTGTTTTACGGAGAGGGAGGCGTTTGGGGTGTATTTGTCTGAGCATGAGGTGGACGGTGTGCTGATCGGTGAACATTGGTCGGAGAAAGGTGAGTCGCTAGATTGTGTGAGAACAATGTTGTTGACAGAACGAATTGGTCAGTCGGCAGCGGAAGGCTGTATTGAGATATATAAGTATCAGTCGGCGGAAGACATCTTGCGGCAGGTGATGCTGGGACTGGAACTTCCTGATGGCGGGCAGACTGTATTTCGGGGAGATGCGGAACTTTTCTGTGTGTACTCACCGGGGGGCTGGTCGGAAGTTACTCGACTGGCGCTTGCTATAGCCAAACGGCTGGGAAGAGATGGTCCGGTAATTTATCTCGGACTTAACGAATTTTCTGCGGTGAACAGGCTGCTGGGGAAAATGGCAGGTCAGGATATGTCTGATGTGGTTTACTGCAGGCGGCGTGGAAAGATAAACGAAGCACGGCTGGAAAAAATGATTCTTCACCTTGAAGGTTTTGACTGTATTCCGGCACCGGTAAATCCGGCGGAATTGGCGGAATTGAAAGAAAAGGATATAAAGGGTCTGGTGGAAGATGTGTGTAGAGTAGGGGGGTATCGGCATGCGGTGTTAGATTTGGGTGGAAGTGTATTTGGATGGCTTTCATTGTTTAGTGCGGCAAAACAAAATTATGTTATTTTTCCGGGTACAGAAACAGGATTGTATCAGCAGTCTGTATATGAGACGTTTTGGAAATCTATCGGGGCGGAGGCGTTGCTAGAAAAATCGAAGGGAGTTATCCTTCCGTCAGATGAAGTGTGTGGGGGAAAGAGGGAGAAAACAGAGGAGTACATAAATGAGTTGGCAGAGCGATTATTGCGATCAAAAGACAAGTCCGGAGGAGATGGAGGAAC
>JAFSBP010000295.1 GCA_017437205.1 Lachnospiraceae bacterium | reverse complement strand
GTCGCAAGATCAGTGGGTTGATGTAGCGGTTGCGGTAAACCTGGAAACGATGAAGTATACAGTTTATGTAAACGGTGCAGTACATTCGGCAGATCTGAGCATCAGTGAGCTTAACGATATTGCATCTATCGCGACTATGATCAGCACGGGAAGTTTGCTTATCGACAACCTTCGGGTTTACGATGGAAAGGAATTGAAAACAAACTGGAATGACAATAATAATCCTGAGAGTATTTATGATGACAGCACCCAGGCAAAGAGACTGTTAAGCGGTTTGGTGGCAGTTCAGTTAAACTCCAATGCCCTCTATGCAAACAATGTGAAGAGCTTTGCAACGAAAGAGTTTGATCTCTCTGAAGCAGGTAAAGTATATGTTGCATTGGAAGATATCAAAACCTTGTTTGGTGTGGATGTGAATTTGACAGGTCTTTCCGAGAAGAGCGGAGCCTACGATATATATGTGGTCGCGGAAGCAAACGGTTATCAGGTGGTTTCCAGTTTGGCAGATCGCATGATCGTGTTTGGCAAGACGGCAGTTACTTGGTCGTCCGATGAGCGAACAGAGGTTAATCGTTACCTGCAGTTTGATCGTCCGGATGCAGAGATAATCAAGGATCTTTATAATCAGTTCAAGACTACAAATAATGGTGATGTGCATCCGAGCTTGATTCTTACCCAGTCTGATGTTGACAGGATTCACAGACTCTATAAGAGTGGAGAAACCTACATCAAGCTGTGGGGTGATCAAGCGATCGCAGCTGCGAACTCAGCGTTAAATGCTGCAGATTACACATTTACTGAAAAGAGCAATGGTGGTATTACCGACATAAGTAATGCGGTTGGTCGCCTTATCAATCTGGGTGTGGCGTATTTCCTCAATGATGATCCGGCAATGAAAGCGAAGTATTTCGAAAAGGCGAAGGCACAGGTGATGAACATCTGTGCGCTGGAGGATTTCAATCCCAGCCCCAATGGTTCCTATCTGGATACCGGCGAATTGTCCTTTATGGTAGGTCTGACTTATGACTGGTTTTACGATGAGTTTACCGAGGATGAAAGAGCTTATATTGAGAAGAACCTGATGGAAAAGGCAGTTGGTGTTCACCATAAAGCGTTCTATGGCATGTATAGCGCGGAGGAAGTGCAAACCAGCTGGAACAATGTAACAAACAACTGGAACGCGGTATGTAACGGCGGCCAGATGCTTGGTGCAATGGCTCTGTTTGACAAATATCCGGACATTTGTGCGGATATGATTGCCAACGCACTTCGCAGTATGGAAAAGGTGATGAGTTCCTACTATCCCGAAGGTGTATGGAAGGAAGGCGGCACCTACTGGAGATATGCATTGTACTACATTGCATATAGCATGCAGACGTTTACCAAGGTATTGGGTGAGGATTTTGGTTTCCTGTGTACACCCGGACTTGATCAGACCGGCTGGTACGGAATGAATCTGGCGGGTTCCACGGCAATTAACAATTTCGGCGATACCAGCAGTGACTTTATCAATAACCATGCGGTACTGTGGTGTGCAACTCAATTTAGGGATAAAGAACTGATGGCAGTTCGTCTCGAAGAGCTGGAAGGACGCGGCTGGAGTGGCGGAGCCAGATCTATTCTGCACTACGACGAGACTCTGCTGGGAGATACCACGGTTGAGCTTCCGCTGGATACGTTGACTAATGATATGAATATTGGCGGTCTCAGACAGAATTGGTACGATACAGATGCAACTTATCTCGGTTTTAGCGGAACAAAGGATAAGAATAATCATGCTCACATGGACAGTGGTTCTTTCGTTGTCGATATGTTAGGCGAGAGAATAGTAGTAGAAGGAGGCGTGGAGGACTACAGTAAATCCGGATACTTTAACTGGAATGGAAATAGAAGTTATTATTTCTGTGTTCGTCCGGAAGGACACAATATATACATTATTAATCCAACCGATACGGCAGATGATTACGGTGGATTTACTCCTTGGGCGACGACTACGTCCACTCCGCTGGTTTCCAAGGCTCAGGGAGCGTTTACAAGCATTGATTTGTCCAAAGTATATGCTGAGGATACGAATTCCGCAATCAGAGGCTATATGCTTACCGACGATCGGAGAAATGTACTGGTTCGCGACGAGATAGATCTGAAGTGGGCATCTGACGTGTACTCTCATTTGTTTGTATCCGGAGAGGTTGAGTTTGATGAAGAAGATCCCAACAGAGTGATTTTGACCAAAAATGGAAAGAAGTTTTTGGTAGTGATCGATGTGCAGGGAGATAAGATCGAGTCCTATACCTTTAAGGCAATGGAAGCAAAAGCCAGAGGTGATTATGGTGTCGTTGATAAAACCCGTACCGGCATCACTAAACTGGAGATTCATGTGAAAACGTCTGATGCTGGCCTGATAGGCATTTCAATGAAAATCATGGCTTATGGTGATCCGGCTGCGGATGCAGCACTGATTACCACTCCGATTGCACAGTGGAGTGCAGACATGATTCCGGACGGAGATGTTCGCGAGTTACCTAGTCTGGACATGATCTATGTGAATGGAGAACCTCTGGAAGGTTTTGATCCGGCGGTGACCGGTTATACCGGACAGCTCTCATTGTCGGAGATGCTGCCGGTGGTGACGGCTGCTTCCAGCGTGTATAATAGGATAGAAGTAATCCCTGCAACTGATTTTGGCGAGGATTATGTTATCAAGGTATACGACAATGAGGATGATAGCCGATACAAGACATATTATCTCAATTATACACGGGTTCAGAAACTGAAGCCGGTGGATGGAAGAGAACGCTACCCCATCACAAATGCGACGGAGAGTGGTATTTCTACCAATAATGCGATGAACGGCGGAGCTGCATGGGCAGTGGATAATGATTTCGATGTTACCCGTTGGGGCGTGTTGGGAAATGCTACTACCAGTCATTGGATGATGTTTGAACTGGAGGATGTCAGAACCATCTATAAGATTGGTCTCAATCAAACCTTTGGAGGGACCGGACGTAATGTGGTATTTACGTTGGAAGCCTCTTTGGATGGTGAAACATGGACGACGATTTATGATGGTAAGAGCTCAGGAACAACAACTGCGTTGGAGTATTATATTGATAGCACGGAAGGTATTCAGGCAAAATTCATTCGCTACACCAGTCCGGGCGGTATCAATAAGGGATCAGATAAAATTAACAACTATTCCCATACAGTCAACGAGCTTGTAATACTCGGTGCCGAGAATGTGACAGAATACTACGAGCTGGATTCCAATAAACTCGTTGAGATGTTTTGCAGTATAAATGCAGAGAATCTCATCAGTGTAACGTTGGGCGAGAATGTAGTTGCGGCAGAAAATTATACGTTGACGAACACGAACATCGGAGTATTCTCACTGAAGCCGGAATACTTAAATACTCTTACTGCGGGCACCTATAAGTTGACACTGACTTACAATGACGGCAGTTCTGAGAACAAAGAAATAAATACCAGCCTTGTGATTGAGGAGGCGGGAGCTTCCGCGGTGAAAATCATTGAGGCAGAAACGGTGAAAAGTTATCTGTTAGGAAGCAAAGCGGTAGTAACAATTAAATGTTCCGGAAATAAAGATGAGTTGACCGGAGTGATGGTTAACGATAAACTACTTCCGGCTACGAATTATGAAGTAACAGAAGGTTCTACTATTGTTACCCTTAAGGAAGATTATGTGGAGAGCCTGACTGCAGGTACATATAAGATTAAACTTCTTTACAGCGGAGAGCGCTCAGTGGAAAGTGAGCTGGAGATCAAGGAGAAAACCACGGGAGCAGCAGACGAGACCACGGGAGCAGCAGAAGAAACCACCGGAGCGGCAGACGAGACTACCGGAGCAGCAGGCGAGACTACGGGAGCGGCAGATGAGACTACCGGCGCAGCAGATGAGACTACCGATGCAGCGGAGGAGTCCACTGCACCCGGAACAGACGCGGCGCCCGGCGGAGATCCAGGAACCGGAGATATGAGTCATGCGTCAAGCTGGTTGTGGTTATTTATGGCAGCAATGGTTGTGATGACCGGCTGTGCGACGTTCAGATTCGAGAAAAGAAGAGAGAAGTAAAAGATGAGCAAATAATCGGCAAAATTTAACTTCACCTTAAAAAATCGGCAAAAACACAAAACTGTGAAGGCAATGAAAAAATGTCAAATTCATTTGTGTTTTTGCCGATTTACATTCTAAAATTGATGTGATTAAATGGAACTGAAGATAGTGCGGAAGTATCACCCGCACATCAAAAACTATTCAATAAAGGAGAAGAAATTATGAAAAGATTCAAACTTAACCAAATCCTTGGAATGTTTGTCTGTGCAGTAATGGTGTTTGCACTGATGTTTGGATTTGGAGGAAAGCGCGCTGAGGCCAGTGCGGACCCTAATGATGCTTCATTGTATGAGCCGGATTTGTTTGGTGTCGATTTTAACAGTGGCGACAAATACACCGAGTTAATAAAATTCGGCATTAGTGAAAGCGGAACAAAAAGTGATATGTGGAGCCTGGTAGAAAGTCCTGGAAACTCAACCGGTCTCTGCTTGAGTGTTACCCCTACATCTACGGATTATTACAGCCTTTATAAGTTCTTTTCGGCTGACCATGGCAATACAAACGTACCTTTTAAAACGAGTGATTTGACAGGCTCCATTGTATATGAGATCAAGATTGCGAAGGCACCCGGAAAGGATCTTCCCGAGAGATTCCGTCCGTTTTATAACAAAACATATTCACAGTATACGATGGAAATGTTATCAGACGGAGTGCTTAAGTACTATACCGGAACCGGTTCCAGTGACAAGGTAAGTTTTGATGGTATCACTGTTAATGAGTTGGAATGGGTAACCATTTCTTACGTAGTAAACTTTCAGGCTGGTGCAAAGGAACAGAATAAGTGTTTTTCAGCTAATGTGCCTTTTATTAGTGATGCATATAGTTACAAGATTTATGTTAATGATGGTCTTGTTTATGACAATGATATGTTTGTCGAAGATCCTTTTGGATCAAACGGTAATCCTGTTCCGTCGGGAATTCGTTGGTGGAAAGATACTGCTAAGGGAACGCTTCTTATCGATGACGTCAGAGTTTACGCAGGTGAGTATCCTCACGTAAAGGGAACCAAGGGAACGACTCAGGAGCAGCCTACCGAGGCACCTACCGAGGCACCCACTGAGGCACCTACCGAGGCACCTACCGAGGCGCCTACCGAGGCACCCACTCAGGCACCTACCGAGGCACCCACTGAGGCACCTACCCAGGCACCTACCGAGGCACCCACCGAGGCACCTACCGAGGCACCCACTGAGGCACCTACTCAGGCACCTACCGAGGC
>JAFSBP010000030.1 GCA_017437205.1 Lachnospiraceae bacterium | reverse complement strand
AGCGCACTGGATATGATCCGGGTTGCCACCTACATTCACCAGATCCCCGTTGCCATCGAGATGATCGAAGACGCAAAGGAGAAGGGATATGAAGTGTGTGTAAACATCATGGCAGTGTCAAAGGTAAATGACCGCGATCTGGCTGCCGGACTTGATTTGCTCGGACGCTCCAATGCGGACGTAATCTATCTGGTGGACAGCTTTGGCTCCTTCTACCCGGAGCAGATCTGTACCATGACCGAGCAGTACATGGAGGTTGCCGCGAAATACGGAAAGACCGTCGGCTATCACGGACACAATAATCAGCAGCTCGCTTTCGCAAACACCATCGAGGCGGTCCGCTACGGTGCAAACCTCATCGACGCTACCGTCTGCGGTATGGGCAGAGGCGCCGGAAACTGCTACATGGAATCCCTCTTAGGCTTCTTAAAGAACCCGAAGTACCACGAGGTGCCCATGATGAAATTCATCCAGAAGCACATGGTTCAGATGCGGAAGGATTACCTGTGGGGCTTCGATGTTCCCTACATGCTGACCGGTATTCTGAATACCCACCCGTCCAGCGCGATCAACTTCTTAAAGGCCGGAAGAACCGATTACGCAAGATTTTATCAGGAACTTATGGATATTGAGTGAACAAAAAGAAGTTTCGGAGGATTAGTCCGGAACTTCTTTTTCAATATCCTCATCATTCTCCGGAGACATTCCTGACTCATAGATAGCATTCACGTCACTTGCCATTCAGACTCTCCTTATATTTGCGTTTGAATTCAATCAGATTCATAATTTCTCGTTTATCTATCTCTGACAATTCGGAAAACGCACGTGTAAACATCTCTGTTTCAACCGTTTCGGATACTTTTCCATGCATGAGTTCTTCCGTAATGACCCCATACAGCTTTGAAAAGCGATCCAGTTCTTCTGCAGACACGCTTTTCTGACTTTTATGGTTGACATCCAAACAAATCAGTCGGGCAGAACGGCTATCCTCCAGTCATTCTGCCCAGCCAATATTTCTGTCTTTACTTTACTGTTTTAAGTGCCTATCAAACAACCATTTCCGCCGACTCAATGTTGGACTATACCATTCAGGAAATCGAAGATAAATATCCTGATTTACTTTCAAAAGACGACATCCTTGATATTATAATGATTGCCAGAAGAAAAGCACTGAGTACGAAAGAATAGTAGAATTGGAGGGGATCAAAAAACCTCTGCTCCCCTCCAACTTGGTAGACTCTCACGCCTTGATTTATCTCATACGTCCTACCATTTCTTCCCATACTTTTGAATTACATAATAGTCATGAATGGCGGCAATTTGCTTTACATCTTTATCGGACAACAACTCGCGGCTATAAGCTTGACTGATTGTACAAATTGTTTCGTTCACATATACGTATATGTCGAATTCATATCCCCATATCATCTCTTGCCCGGCAACCGTAATCGATCCCGTTGCTGCTATATTAGTGTCACTTTCGATAAACCAAATCACCATCCCTTTATGGGTTCCGTAATATCTGGCATATCCTCTTTTGTAATCATCGCCTTCATTCCATAAAAGTTCTTGGGCAAACTGGCTATGCCAAGCCTCCCCTATCTCCGCTTTTAATTCCACAGAGAGTTCCGCGGAAGAAGGTATAGAGGGAGTTCCACAGCCGGTAAAGATCGTAAGAAGTAAAAAAACTGTCAATAAGAAACTTAGTCGTCTCATCCTCTCAAAATCTCACCCTTCCACCAACGCAACTGCCACGTCGTTCACATTGGTTCCGGTCGGTCCGGTGATTACCAGCCCGCCAACCTTCTTAAGAGCATTATAGGCGTCATTGTTCTGAAGCACCTGATAAATCTCAATTCCCTGTGCCTTCAGTTCTGCCGCAGTCTCGTAATCCACATAGCCGCCTGCCGCATCAGTAGGTCCGTCGGTTCCGTCACTTCCCACGCTGAACACTGCGGTTCCAGGGATTCCTGCGATACCGGTTGCCGCTGCCAGCGCCAGCTCCTGATTACGGCCACCCTTTCCTTTACCAATCAAGTGTACGACGGTCTCGCCGCCTGCGATAAAGGCCATCTTCTTTCCTGCGCCTGCATATGTCTTCAAAATCGATGCAAGGAAGCTGCCCGCATCTCTCGCCTCACAGGTGAGCTGATCGGTGAGCATCACCGGCTCATAGCCCATCTCACGGCAAACATTTGCCGCCGCGGAGCAAAGCTCACGCACAGAACCGTTGATCAATGTGGTCACATTATCAAGATCCTTCGGCGTCTCCTTATCAAGAAGCGCCTCTGCCTCAGGAGTCAGTTTCAGGTTATACTTTGCCGCAATCGCCTTCGCCTGCTCACAGGTACTGCTGTCGGGGCAAGCGGGGCCGGACGCGATCATATCCAACGGATCACCTAAGATGTCGGAAAGCACGATAGAAAATACTTGCGCAGGTGCACAATGCTTCGCAAAACGTCCGCCCTTCACTGCGGAGAGACGCTTACGTATGGTGTTGATCTCCACGATATCCGCACCGCAGGCCAAGAGCTGACCGGTAATATCCTGCAGAACCTCTCCGGGCACCAGTGGTTTCTCAAACAGCGCACTTCCGCCGCCGGAGAGCAGGAACAGCACGGTGTCTTCCGGCTTCAAGTCGGCCACTGCGTCCAATGCATCCGCCGTAGCCTCAAAAGAATTTTTGTCCGGCACGGGATGTCCTGCCTCATGGCAGATAAAGTTTGCGATGGGTCCCATCACATGATCGTACTTGGTCACCACAACACCGCTGTCGATGCGGTCTCCCAGGCAATCATAAGCAGCCTTTGCCATCTGCCAGGCAGCCTTTCCCGCTGCCACCAAAACCACTCTGCCGGGAAATTCCTTTCCGGTAAGTGCACGGCTCACCGCCTCATCGGGCTTCACCGCATTGATCGCGGAAGCAATAATCGAGTCCGCCTTCGCACGTAAATTCTTGTCCATAAATTTTGTTTCCTTTCCAAACTATGTTACTTTAAAACAGGCAGGGCAATTCGAGACCCTGCCTGCTTTTCGCCATATTCAGTTATGTAAATCGTTCACTGCAATCAGAAGATCAGTGACATAATGAAGATTCCAATCATGGAAGACACACCCAGAACGAGAGTCAGAACGGTCTGCGTCTTGTAACCCTGGTCGGGAGTCATCTCACCAAAGTTGGTAACCACCCAGAAGTAGGAGTCGTTTGCGTGGGATACGGTCATCGCACCTGCGCCGATGGCCATAACGGTCAAAGCGGAAAGTGCGGGAGTATCCAGTCCCAGAACGCCCATCAGGGGTGCAAGGATGCCTGCGGTGGTGGT
>JAFSBP010000029.1 GCA_017437205.1 Lachnospiraceae bacterium | reverse complement strand
CCTTGAAAATCTGATGACACAGACGGACAAGACCAACAATGAAAATACAAAATTGGATCAACTCCGCATATGTAATCATTGACATCCCTCCTTTCGTAAGAACGGAGGGAGAGTAATCCCTCCGCAAAACGAAGGGATAGCCGCCCGGCTCCGGTTGCCCGGACATACAGAATAGCATAGATTTTAAAATTTGCATAGTTCCCGATTTTAACCCTCACAATTCGTGTGGGTTTTATTTGTTTTGGGCAGTAAAAGTGGGGGTTTCAGTGGGTTATTTAAATTATTCAAAAAAACACACAAACTGTGCAAAAAACAAGAGGTTTTCTTTTCAAAAATATGTTTCAATAGAACTAAAATAGTCAAGTTCTGTCGCCAGGCGGCAGGAGAAAAAGGAGGTATCCGCGATTGCGGAGAGAAAAAAGATGAAAGTTGCGATTTTAGGAGCCGAGAGCAGTCATGCGGCGACCTTTGCCAAAATACTGGCTGGCAAGGACGGCAGTAGACGTTATGAGGATGTTGAATTGGTTGGATTTTACGCGGATAAGGAGCTTTCGGACAGTGTGGAAGGAATGGAGTTGATCCGCAAGTGGTCATCCTGCGATTATGTTACCAATGATTACGAGGAGTTTGTGGACAAGGTGGATGCGGTAATCATCACCTCCCGCCACGGAAGCAAGCATTTGGGCTATGCGAGACCGTATCTGGAGAGAGGTATCCCTGTTTGGGTGGATAAACCGATTGCCAGCAACATTTCTGATGCATTGGAGATGGTAGAATTGGCGAAGGAGCATGATACTACGGTGAGTGGTGGCTCCGTTCTGGTGACGTCTCCGGAAATTAAGGAGTTGGCAGCGTATGTGAAGGAGAACCGGGCGACAGTCCGCGGCGGACATGTCACCGCGCCGATACAGATGGAAAGTCCTTATGAGGGATTTTGGTTCTACTCTGCCCATGCGGTTCAGATGATGCTGGAGGTGTTCGGCCCCGGTGTAAGACGGGTGAGAGCCGAGTGGGGAAAGAATTTTGTGCAGGCTATGTATGCTTACGATGAGTTTAATGTTTCAGTTTATTTCGGTACCGGATATACGGTGACACTGTACCGAACCGGCGGACAGGCTGACCCGGTGAAGATTTCTGTGGGAAGCAGCGAGACGTTGTTAGATGAATTCTTTGAAATTGTGAGAACCGGTCATAATCCTCAGACGCCGGCGGATTGGGTCGCACCGGTAGTGCTGGTGGACGCGACAATCCGTGCATATGAAACCGGGGAGTGCGTGGAGCTATAATCGGGTTTCATATGCAGCCATTGCCATAATGCCCGAAGCTAAATCAAAACACTCCTGCCGATTTTAGTAGCATGGAAGCGACAAAAATCGTCAGCGCGGAGACCAATGTGGTCCAGACGACGTACTGTCCGGCTAATTCGGCGTCACCGCCCATTTCCTGAGCCATGGGAAGGCTGGAGACCGCCACAGGGGTGGCGAACAGAGCCACAAACGTGGCGAAGTGTGCGCCGCTGAACTGATTTCGGAAAAAGAGGAACGCACATCCGATACCGAGAATGGGAGCGAGAATATTGCGCATCAACACACCGGCAATGATTTCGCGGCGAAGCTCTTTGACTGCAGAAAATTCAAACTGTGCGCCGAGAGCCAGAAGCGCCAACGGGGTAGCCAGATTTGACAGATATTCCAATACCCGGTAAACCGGATAGATATCGGTGAGGCGAAAAGCTATTCCGGTCTTGACAAACAGAGAGCGGATTAAAAGGGTAACAAGTCCCGCACCGATACTTAAAATTAAAGGATTTTTTACAATGCCCAGCAAAATGTTTTTCACGCTGGGCTTTTTTCCGTCCCGGCTAAATAGGGAGAGGCTGATGACCGCCAGTATGTTGAACAGCGGGATCGCAGCCGCAGACAGCAGGGAGGCGAAAAGAATACCTGCTTCCCCAAACAACGACTGTGCAAGGGGAAGCCCCACCAATGCGTAGTTGGAGCGGAAGGTAACCTGCATGAGTGGACCGCGGCGGTCGGGAGTTTTTGTGGTCAAAACTGCAACCGGAAGCGCGATCAGGAACAGTGCAAAGGTCATCGCCAATGCGTAAATAATGTATCGGAGATCTACAGCACCGAAGTCAGTGATTTTATACACGTTGAGAAACAGGGTGGCCGGCAGGAATACCCGAAAGACGAGTTTATTGGCGGCTTTGGCAAAATCAAGCTTCATCATACCGATTCGTTTTAAACAATAACCGAGAGCGACCAGCAGAATAATCGGTGCGACCGCATTAACGGCAAATAAAAAAGAACTCATGTCGGAAAACCTCCAAGCAAATGATAGCTGGGATTATACCAAATTTTGGCGGAATTTGCAATGGGAAGCGATCAATTCTGAAAGTCAAACGAGACTCCTTTTTTCAGCGGATAGCTGATCAATCGGCTGTCATCTAAGTTTTCACGGTGCAGATCGACGGCAGAAATTCCACTGTTTTCATAAGTCCGGTAATAGTAGATTCCCCGGTCGGTATTGCAACAGGAGGAATAGAGGGTGATCTCGCAGAGGCCATTGTCCATGACCACAGAGCCCCGAGGGTGCTCGACGGCTCCGAGCAGGTGGAAGAACTGGCTTACGCTTTCTTCTTCCGACGAGCCACAGACAGAATTGAGTTTGAGGAACACGGTTTTTACAAATCGAGACTGGCTGGACCAGTCTCCGGGCATGCCAAGGGCACCCATTCCGTTGCTGTAAATCTCCAGCGGAAAATCGGTGGAGAAGAAATTTTTCGGTGTGTGGGGTGACAGATGCATATAGTTGTTCAAATGAAACAGCTGAAGGGGAAAAGGTGGGTTGTTGGTCAAAACGCCGAGGGGATTGGGGTAAAGGTTCAGTCCGTCGCTCATCGGCTCTGCCGTCAGGGATTCGTCACGGTCGGAGATGATAAAATGAAGCGGAGACAGGGGAAGCTCTTCACTGAACGGCTCATCGGTCAGGTTAGTTTCGAGAAGAAGTGTGAGCGCCTCGCGGACGGTGGTGCATTGTCCCAGAATCCACGGGATAAGTTCAAAGGGCGTGATGTTGTGCTTTCCTTCTTTCGGTTTGTGGTAGGCCGCGTTTTTCGGAAAGTTTAGTCCGGCAATGCTTAGCCCCTTCTCGTTCGTGGCATCATAGTAGAGCGGATAATTGTCCGACACAAAGGCCATGCCGATCATGGCGTGGTGTGAAGGGATTGTCTGAGAATGGCGGAAGGTGAGAGGAAAGTTGCGTGGTGTGACAGTGACAGTCTCTTTGTAGGCATATTCCAGATCGAGATTTCTGCCAAAATAATGGTCTTGTGTCAGTAAAGTGAGGGCGGTACACATGAATTTGGCTCCTTTCGGAAGGATTTTGTCAATTACTTTGCACATTTTTTGAAAACTTATGCAATTTTGTCAAACTGATGGCTTGACACCATAGCCTTTCTACCATATACTTAAAGAAAGACTACATAAGCGAGGTATTCGAAATGATTCGTCAAATTCAGGCGGTTACCGTCAAAGAAGATTATTTGCTTGAGGCACTTTTTGCCAGCGGCGAGACAAAGGCCTATGACATGAAGCCCGTGTTGGAGAACTTCCCGGAGCTTAAGGAGAACGCAGCTCTTTTGGAGAATGCGAAGATCTCCAAGGATGGCCGCACTGTTTCCTGGGGCGAGCTGAAACTGGATTCAAAGACTATTTGGAGCGATGGCGTAATGCTTGAGGTTCCGAAGAAGCCTACACTGAACCATCTGCTGGCTTACCAGCTGCTGGCAGCGCGCGATAAGGCGAGAATGACTCAGAGCGAGCTGGCACAGAAGACCGGTATCTATCAGGCGGATATCAGTAAGTTAGAGCGTGGCATTGGAAATCCTTCCATCGGCACTCTGAACAGACTGGTAGAAGGCATGGATATGGTACTGAAGATCGAGATCGTACAGAAGTAATGCAAAAAGGCAGGTCAGAAATGAGAGTTTCCGACCTGCTTTTTTGTCGAAATCGTTGATAGGGAGAGGACAGTCAATGGAACATCAGGAGACACAGCACAAGCGGCGGGTGCGCTATTCCGGTACCCATCCGAAAAGCTACAAAGAAAAGTACAAAGAACATGATCCCGAAAAGTACGCGGACACCATTGAGAAAGTGATCCGAAAGGGAAGTACTCCGGCGGGCATGCATCTGTCCATCATGGTAAAGGAAATATTGGATTTTCTGCAGATCAGGCCGGGACAGATCGGTCTGGACGCGACCTTAGGTTACGGTGGACACACGAAGGAGATGTTAAAGTGTCTGGAAGGTCAGGGGCATATCTATGGTCTGGATGTGGATCCGATTGAGTCGGCGAAGACGAAAGAACGTCTGGCTGCGCAAGGCTTTGGCGAGGAGATCCTGACGGTGAGACTGCAGAACTTTGCGGATATTGATCAGGTTACCAAAGATACCGGAAACAAATTTGACTTTATTCTGGCAGATCTTGGTGTGTCCTCCATGCAGATCGACAACCCGGACCGGGGCTTTTCCTACAAGGTGGAAGGCCCTCTGGATCTTCGCATGAACCCGGAAAAAGGTGTCAGTGCAGCGGAACGGTTG